>JAVEXH010000292.1:0-4513 GCA_034004175.1 Spirochaetia bacterium | reverse complement strand
CGTTCATGCGCTCGTGGTGTTCCAGTGCGGCAAGGCAGATGGACAGCGGAAATTGCTTGTCCTTCAGGATGTTGTAACCCAGGATCGGATGGGCCGTGATGGACTTGCGCTCGGTATCGGTCAACTGGCGGCCGGCCATGTACAACTGGGGAGGCAGCCGTACCATGCCTATCTCATGGACCAGCGCCGCAACGCCAAGCTCTATCAGCCTGTGGGGCGGCAGCTTCAGTTGCCCTCCGAGGACTATGGCCAGCACGGTGGATCTGACCGAGTGATTCACCAGGTAATTCGATGATGGCGTGGCCCGGGATACAATGCGCAGGATGTAGCGTTTGTTCTCCAGGATGACATCGCACAGTGTCTTTACCCGGTCTGACAGTTCCTTGATGAGAATCTCGTTCTTGGTTACATAACGGCTGAAAACCGTTTCAACATATTTAAGGAACTGGTCGTAGAATACACTTACCTTGCTCAGGTTTTCACGGTCACCGGCGGCCTTGGTGGTGGTCGGCTTTTCTTCTTCGGTGCTGGCCTCGGCGGACTCGGTGGGCTTGGCTTCCGCATCGCCGTCTATGAGGGTGCCCTCGGTGAAGACTTCCCGTATTTCCCATTCAGCCAGCCTGTGGATAAGTGACAGGGTCAGGGGTGTCTCAGGGGTAAGGATGATATAGGCATCATCGATATAGACAGGGGCATTGTAGAATGTGTCCGCTTTGAGATCCTTCAGCGGTATGGCGGTCATGCCCATTGACCCCTCTCTGGCTATGATCTATGATTTTTGCCGAAACCTGCGTTTCGACCATTTTTTTTGAATCACGCCGTATTGATATTATTGGAGAAAACCCGCATGAAGTTTAAGACTATTTTTGCGCTTTTCAATATCGTACTCGTGCTTTCCTTCACCTTTATACTCGTAATGCCCTTTTTCCTGCTAGGGGCTGAGTATTCCCTGTCATTCTGGGCCAGAAACTGGCCTCTGATCATCTTTTTCGTCATCGTGCTGGCTGGCTTCAACACCTTCTTTGCGATCAACTGGCGTCTGTTCTCAGCTCTGGAAGCAGAGGACTGGCAGGCGGTAAGCTCGCTTCTGAGCGACAGGGTTCTCAGGCAGCACAAGCATGACCGGCGGACCATACGGCTTCTGTTGAATACTGCCCTGCTCAAGGGTGATGTGCAGCTGGTGCGGAAGGTCGAGCAGGAACTGCGTGAACACCGTCCAGCAGCCCTCAGGCGGGATGCTGTCCTCTTCGGCGTAGCCTTGCTGCTGCGCAACGATCCGGTGGCCAGCGAGCGTTTCCTTGCGCCGTTCCTGGATGGCCACGGCGTGGACAACGCAAAGTGGCTGGGTTTCTACCATGCCTTCTCCCTGGTCATGCAGAAACGCGCCTCTGAGGCCGTGGGTCTTCTGCAGCCCTACCTCGATGCCGACGATCCGGTGCTCGCCCTGCTGGCGGCTTATCTGACTGGCACCCTCTGTGCCTCGACTGTAGATGCAGGCAGGCGGGAAGAGTTGCTGACCGAAGCCCGGAGGGTACGGACGCGGCTTGCAAAGCATTATACCTCGTTGCGCTGGGCCAAGGAGAGTGAGAGGGCCAAGGGCGAGATGCATATTGTGATACTGTCCAGGATACTCGATGATGCCAGTGCCTGGCTCTTCGTTGAGTACAACGCTGCCGAGGGCGGCGCCGTTGAGTACAACGCTGCCGAGGGCGGCGCCAGGAACAATGGCGTCGGATCCTCGAAGGAATCTGTCTAGGATCCGGGGCGGAGGAACTCATGCGGTTTTCAACAATCCTGTGCATCGCAACGGTGGCTGTAGCGGTTTTTCCCTTCTCGCCTGTCCATGCCCAGCGCAGGGATGCCAGCTTCGAAGCCCAGGGCCTTGATTACGTCGTTGAAACAAATGGCTTTGGCTCAACCGAAGTCGATGCCATCAACGATGCCCGGCTGGCTGCCATCCTGCAGGTCATGGAATCTTTGGGGCGGGATCGTCTGTTCACCGAGCTGTTCCTGAAGAATCCTCCGGTTACCATGAACTTCAAGACTCTCACATCGGAAAAGACTCTGAGCGGATGGACAGTAAGGCTCAGGCTTGTGGTTGATGATGAGTCCATACGCCTCCTGTACAATTCCCTGTACATTTCAACAGTTACCACCATCCTGGACAGCGCCGAAGCCAATCTACTGGAAGCCGAGCGTCTGGGAGCGGAGGCACGGAGCGCCGAGACAGACGGACAGATAGGCAGGGCCATGAGCCTGTACTGGCAGGCCAGGGATGCCAGCGAGACAGGGCTGAGTCTGCTGGAACCCGTAGGGGATGCTGCAGTGGTCTCCACCAGTGGCAGGAAAAAGGCGCCAGAGTTGCGCGAGGTCCTCACCGCTGTGCGTACTACCATGGCCAACGGGTATGACCGCATCAAGTCCGCTGAACGCAGTCTGGTAGACGACCAGGAACTTGCCAGTGTGGTGGCTGTCTTGACCGGCATCGAGGAGATGCTGTCCGGGGTCGACGAGTGGATGGAGTCGATCAGTCCCGTCGTATCCCAGGTAGAACAGCAGGGCAGGGAGTCCCTTGTTGCCCTCAGGGATCAGATGGATATACGGCACAAGACCTTGACCGATGCCCGTCTGGAGCTGTCCCGGCTTGAAAAACTGGTTCCGCGGTCCAATGAGCTGCTGGGCAACAGGATGGACATTGCCAGGCGGAAGATAGACCGGAACGCTTCATACATTTCGTCCAGCAGGAAAACCGTGGACAGGGAGATACGGAACCCTGCCATTGTCCGTGCCAAACGTGCCCAGACACTCCGGTGGATCTTCCTGCACGAGCCGACCCGCAGCCTTTCACTGCGCCTGTACAGTCCTTTCGGGCTGGACCCTGAATCCAATGGCTTCGACTTCATGGAGACGGACCGGGTGGAGTTCGGGCTTGCCGCCGAAAAGTCCTTCGGGGAGACTTCCGGACTGTGGATGAGGACCATGCTCCGCAAGGATGATGCCGTGCTGGCCTTCCCTGAGGGAACCAAGAATACCGGCTATTCCCAGAGCATAGATCTTGGCTTTTACCGCAGCTGGCTGTTTGGTGCCGGGTTTGGCTGGGATTGGCTGCGGCGGAGTGATGGAGAATCCCTGGAACGAAAATCCGTCCTGCGTGCCTTTACCGGTGGCATGACCGGCGAGCCTCGGGTTCCCCTCTGGCTGGCTGTCCTGTCATGGGAAGTACCGTATGACACCGATGATTTTGCCGGTACGGATGGCCTCCTGTGGTACAATACACTGAACTTCGGTCTGGATGGCACCCTGAGGCTTGGCAGCTTTGCGGAACTGGACGCCGGTCTGTCCTGGCGGGCCCGGGAGACTGTAGCCTCCGGAGGCACTCTTGACGAGGTATTCCGCTACTCCATAGGTGCCGGTATCAGGTTTCCCAAGCCGCTGCTCTGGGGCATCGAGTATGCAGGACATTCCGCAGCCCTGGCAGGAGAAGAAGAATCTGAATCGGCCTCGTATGTCCGCTTGTACCTGGAATATACGTTCTAGCCCTGGATTGGTTCTGACGCTCTCATGATCCAGGGCCTGATGGCCGACAATCATAGCGAACATGAAACACTATCACCTTCTTGCCCTCTTGATGCTCGTTCTCGTTGCTCCGGTCCTGGCGGCTGACCCACTGACGCATGTGGTGCAGAAGGGTGAAACCCTGTACGGGATTTCCCGCCAGTATGGCCTGCCGGTGGACGCGATCATGACGGCCAACAACATCAAGGATGCCTCAAGGGTCCGGACGGGTACCAGATTGCTCATACCCGGCCGGCAGACGTCCATCTCTGCCCAGCCGACCGGTTCCACCCAGGCTGCCGGCACCACCCAGGCAACCGGTTCGGATCAGCCTGGTTCAACCACGTACACGGTACAAAAGGGTGATACCCTGTATGGAATAAGCAGGAAGTTCGGTACCAGTGCAGATTCAATCCAGAAGGCCAACGGTCTGGCCGGTACGACAATCCAGCCCGGACAGACCCTGGCCATCCCGGGCACATCGGGCGTGGCAGGAGCGGACACTTCGGCAGGGGCGACCGGCACTGGTACGACGGGAGCTGGCACAACGGGAACCGGAGCATCTGTGTCGGCAACAGGTACTGCAAGCACGGCAGCTAAGAATCCGGCTCCCGGGAATGCTTCCAAACCCGCAACCACTTCGGTACCATCCACAATTGTTACCGTAAAGACCCCAGCCTGGCCAGTATCCGGTACGGTTTCATATCTCCAGGGCAAGCTGAAAGGTGCCGCCATCACTGGTCAGCCTGGATCCTCACTGATAGCTGTACGCGCCGGTACAGTCATCTCTGCCGGACCCTTCAGAGGATTTGGCCGGGTGGCTTTCGTACAGGCTGCAGATGGTCTGGTCTATGTGTATGGTGGAGCCACGAGCCTGAATGTACGGGTAGGTGATAGTGTCCGCCGGGGTGCTGTCGTTGGCTCCCTGGATGCGGAAGAGGATGGGATAGCCTATTTC
>JAVEXH010000291.1:0-4521 GCA_034004175.1 Spirochaetia bacterium | reverse complement strand
TCTTCCGATCTGGCTGGTCCAATGTGAACGAAATCAGGGAACTGGAAGACAAAGATCCTATAGGCGAAGAAGGGGATGTGTACCTACAGCCTCTGAACATGGTCCCGGCCGGCAAAGAAGCTCGGGCAGCTCTCGTAGAAATCGTAAAGACCGTCCTTTCAGAAACCAATGCCCGGGCCAAGCAGGTGGATGTAATCGAGCCAGATGACCCAAAGACGGTTCCGGACCGGCAGCACGAACCTTCAGACTTCAATGAGATCAGAAAAATATTCTGTGCTGCCGCACTGCCTGGCTTGCAGGCAGATCCTACAACTACTGTCCGGGCAGTCTACGCCGCCCTTCAGGCCAGCGTAGTTGCCGAAGGATTCCAGGTTCGGGGTGATGGAGAACCGTTCCTGCGGGATTACTTGGCTGGGCTGGAGCGGCGCATGAACGGATTGGACCTGGCCACCGAAATGCATCGCCTCAGATGCGCAGCTCTCCGGGACCTGTACCGGCGGGCCGGGGTGTCCAGGTTCGAGATTGTCACAGGACAAGCCTGGGTGAGGGCTGGAGGCTCCCCACAGTTCCGGTTGGTAGCCGGTGCTGATGAGCCATTCCTGGAAAAGAATGAAGAGGTAACCGACGGAGCCCTTAATCTGCGGGCTCCCTATCGTGTATGGCATCCCCCTGTTTTCCCAGGGGATGATTCGGAAATTGTGCCGGTGAGGGAGGTATAACATGTCGGGAATCAGATTCGAACTCGAGCGGCGCTTTGTTCCGCTGGCGAATATCGAGCTTCGCACGGCGGGTGAAGGTGAAGAAATGGTCATCGAGGGGCGGCCAATCCTTTACAACCGGATGACTACGCTCTATGCAGACGATGAGTATGAACTCCGCGAAGTCATCCTACCCGGTGCTGCCACCGAGGCTATGGGTGCTGGTGAAGAGGTATTGCTGTGGAATCATTCCTCGTCAATGCCCATGGCTCGGAGGTCCAACAGCACGCTGGAGGCCATTGAGGATGGGCTCGGAGTGCGCATCCGTGCCGATGTAGCCAAGACCAAGTGGGGTCGTGATGGGTACGAAGCAATCAAAAATGGCGTGGTTGATGCTATGTCCTTTGGCTTCTACCTCAACAGTGAAGGATACAAATGGGAGCGGGAGAAGAAAGACGGGAAGGTGATTGACACCAGGACCATCAGCAAATTCTCCCGGATCGTGGATTACTCGCCGGTGACCTACCCGGCGTACAAGGACACCGATGTGGCGGCCAGATCCAAGGAACTGGCGCTCCGATCGCAGCCCTCGATGGAGGATGCTGCGGATCCCGATGGGGATGAGCGCTCCAAGGACTCCGAGGCCACCAAGACGGTGATCCGGACAACTCTCGATGAAATCGAGGAAAGGACCAAGAAATGGAAAAACTGATTCAGATGAAGCGCGATTTCGCCGCGCTGACCAAACAACTTCGCGATGCGGAGGCTGAAGCATCCCCTGACCGTGCCAAGGTAGACCGGATCTGCGAAGAGATCAGGTCTCTGGCTGGCAAGATCGAAGCCGAAGAAGCCATCCTCCGGATGACCGACGGGGCTGATGGAACCGAAGGCCCCAAACACCGGGCTAACCAGGAGGGGGACAAGGACAAGGACCCCCGATCCAGGGAGGAGTACAGGACGGCTTTCGAGAAGTATGTCCGGTACGCCGATGCAGCGGAACTCCGTTCCATGACCGTCGGTACTCCTGGAAAAGGCGGCTACCTGGTCCCCACTGACTGGGAGAAAGCCATCGTCCAGAAGCGCCATGAGCTCTCTGTCATGCGCATGCTGGCCGACGTACAGACTACTTCCCTGGACAAGGAAATACCCGTCGAAGGAACGGAAGGAGTGTCCACCTGGATCGACGAAGAGGGCGAATACCTGGAGAGCGACGAAGGTTTCGACCAGAAGGTGATGAATGCCTACAAGTATGGGCGCATCATCAAGGTTTCCGAGGAACTCCTTGAAGACGAGCAGTACGACCTGCAGGGCTACCTCACCAAGAAGGGTGCCCGATCCAATGCGGTTCTGGAAGAGGCCGCCTTTGTTGATGGGGACGGCACCAAGAAGCCCAGAGGCTTCCTGCTGGATTCTGAGGTTGGCAAGGAAACCGCCGTAACCACCGGGTTTACCTATGACGAGATTCTTGACCTCTGGGGCAGCCTCAAGAGTGGTTATGCCAAGATGGCCACTTGGCTTATGAAGCGGGGAACCCTGGTATCCGTCATGAAGCTCAAGGATGGTGATGGCCGGTATCTTTACATGCCGTCAACCCTTCCTGGTCAGCTCGGTGCCATCCTGGACCGTCCGGTGGTGCTGGCAGACAACATGCCCGCCGTAGCCTTGGGTGCCAAGCCTATCGCTTTCGGTGATTTCAGCTACTACCGCATCCAGGATCGTTCCGGTGTTCTGGTCCAGCGGCTCAATGAGCTGTATGCCAAGAACGGCCAGGTGGGCTTCCGGTTCCGGCAGCGCACAGACGGCAAGCTGCTGGTGGCTGATGCCATCAAGGTGCTGCAGATCAAGGCAGTCTGAGTATAAGGGCCGGGTCTGCGGACCCGGTCCGTTTGGAAGGAGATCGAGATGGCGGATAAGAAAAAGACGGTCATCATGCGTATCAGTGTTGCGGGTTCTCCCGACCTCGCTGCCAGAGGCCGGTATGAGCTCTCGGAGGTTTTGGCCAACGAGCTCATTAGCACCGGGTATGCGGACGAAGTTGCACCGGAGGTCCGCCGTGGAAGCGCACGTGCAGCCGGCCCTGCTGGCAGCCAGGAGTAATCAATGCCCCTGAGTACTGATGCCCTGACCAGTTGGGAGACTGCGAAGGTAATCCTGAACCTGTTGGATGACCAGCAGGCGATGGTGGAATTTCTGATCAATGCTGCCAGCGCCTACGCCAACCGGCGGGCAGGGCGAAAGCTCCGGGGTCGGGCTGTATCCCTGCGGCTGGATGGAACAGGTTGTGAAAGTCTCACACTTCCAGAATGGCCTGCCTCTGTCTCGAATATCTGGATTGATGAAACCAGGGCATTTGCGGAAGGAGAAGCGTTGGATCCTGCCACTTTTCATGTGGATGAGGAGTCGGGAATCATCAGGCTTTTTGACTACGAGTTCCCGAACACCGCAGCCTGTGTGAGGGTAGACGGCAGTCTGGGTTATTCGACCATTCCAGCTGATCTTGAGCAGGCAGTCCTTGAATGTGTTGCAGCCAACCTCCGCCGGTTAGGGAGCCCTGGGGCAATCGGACTCAAGAACGTGTCAGTGGATGGTGCCACCTCTTCAGCCTATGAAGTGGACTGGCCTACCACAGCGGTGATGGTCTTCGACTCGTACCGAAGGCGACACGTATGAACGCATTCACTCTGGTCCGACGTAAATATGGTGACCTGGATAAGTTCGCCAAGGATACCCGTACAAAGATGGGCGCCCGGATACTCAACTTGATAGCTGAGCAGTATGCCGACTATGTGCGCAGGTCAAAGCTGTCTGGCCAAGTGCTCAATGTGCGATCCGGCAAGACCAGAGAAAGCATGGGTTTCTACCAGCTTAAGCGTGCAAAGAGTCCAACCTATGTGGTTAGACCGGGGAGGGGGATTGATGGACGGCTGAATTACCTGGGTGGAATGTCCAGGGGAATGCTGATAGCACCGAAGCAAGGCGAGTGGATCTACATCAGGGATGAGTCAGGCAAGATCACCGCCCGGATGAAATCGGTAGTAGTCAGGCCCAAGCCTTTCATGGTCCCAGCCTGGCAAGAGTGGAAGGGTAATGCCCGGACACTAATGCGCGGTGTGTATAACGCATATGTGGATAAGGCCTTCAGCAATCCTGTGGAGACACGGGAATGAAAACTGCCAAGCTGATCAATACATTGGAAGCTGCCCTGAAAGTTTCACTCAATACCCAGATCGAGGTTGAAGCTGAAGACTACGGGAAAACGGTAGCTGCTGTGGCTGATTTCTCCCAGGGGTTTGAGGATCCCATGAGGCTATCAAAGTATAATGCCTGCTTGATCTGTCCAGATCAGGTGCGCCTTGAAAGGTCTCAACAACTCTGCCGAATCCCGGTTGATTTGATTTTGGCTGTCAAAGCCAGTGGCAAATCGGCGGTGATGGACACGATGAAAGTATACGCCGACGCGGTCGGTAACCTGGTCGAAGCCGACCCGACTCTTGGCGGCAATGCTTTTGAAGTGCGCTTCGAATCTGCCGAGTTTGTTGGACCGACTCCGGCCAATGGCCTGGTGGGTGTTGTGATCGCACGATTGTCCGTGGATGCGGACGATATGTTGCAGTAAAGGAGACAAGCTATGTCCAAGAGAGTGGGCGGATCTAAGAACTATCTGTATCTGGGTAGCCGTGGGGCTGAAGTTACCACGGGAGCTCTTGTCATCGGAACTTGGTACAAGATCACCGCGATTGCAGCTTCGGCCACAGCATTGCCGGCCACTGGGAAGGTCGGAGATGTGTTCAAGTGCAACGCGGCCATTACCCTCGGATCCGGG
>JAVEXH010000290.1:0-4530 GCA_034004175.1 Spirochaetia bacterium | reverse complement strand
CGGGACCGCACTCCCGAGGACACGGTGGATATCGAAGATCCCGTTCTGGTGGAGATTGCCAAGCGGCAAGGAGTCCATCCTGCCAGCATCTGCATCCAGTGGGCAGTACAACGGGGCCAGGTACCCATCCCCTTCTCGGTGAGCAGGAAGAACCTGCAGGCCAACCTTCAGGCTGCCGTAGCCACCACCGTAAGGCCGCTTTCGGCCCAGGACATGACCGCCCTGGCTGGCATAGACCGCAACTGCCGGCTCATAAAAGGCCAGGTCTTCCTCTGGAAGGAAGGCCAGTCCTGGGAAGACCTGTGGGATGTGGATGGGGTGATTCCGGGCTGACTTCATTTCAGCGGGATTGGGAGTCCCGCTTCCTGCAGGCCATCATGGCTATGAACTCATGGGCTACGCAGCCAGCCATGTAAGCGGTAATCTGGGTCGGATCAAACGCAGGCAGTACTTCCACCACATCACAGCCGATATAGTTGAGGTCCTTGGTCTGGCGGAGCAGGTACAGGGCTTCGTAACTGGTAAGCCCTCCGACCTCTATGGTTCCTGTTCCCGGTGCGTATGCAGGGTCGACAAAATCTATGTCAAAGGTAAGGAAGGCTTGCCTGTTCCCTACACGCTTGTTGATCTCTGCACCAACTGCATCGAGACCGAGCCTGCGCAGTTCATTGGCGGTAATTACTTTGAAGCCCAATTCTTCAGAAACCCTTATGGCATCGGTGCTGAACAATCCCCGGACACCGACCTGTATGGAATGGGCTGTATCGATCAGGCCTTCCTTCACAGCCAGCCAGAAGGGTGTCCCGTGGGTCAGGGTGTCTCCATTCTCCTCATCGTACGTGTCCAGATGGGCATCAAAATGCACAAGGGCTACAGGACCATATTTCCGGGCCACCGCACGCAATTCAGGCAAGGTTATTGAGTGATCACCACCGAGACAGATCGGAACCACTCCTGCATCAACCAGCGGCTGGATACCCTCTTCTATCGCCTTGTGGGCTTTTTCAAGGTTGCAGGGGCTTACATTGATGTCACCGAAATCCGCGCCCGAAACATATTCGAATATATCCACGTCAAGGTTGACACTGGCTGCCCTGAGCATCATGGACATCTCCCGGATTGCGGCAGGGGCAAACCTTGACCCGGTACGGAAGGTGGAACCCGTATCCACCGGTGCTCCGATTATGCCGAAATCAATGCCCTCGGTTGTCTGGAGCTGAGGTAGCCGCATGAAAGACCGGATGCCACAGAACCGTGATACTTTTGATGAGTCCACTGGATGGTAACCTATGTAATTCCCCATGTCTTCCGCCTCCTTGAACTGGTATACTCGGGCTGATGATAGTCCAGTACAGCCTTTTATTGTTTCCGGGGTTTCGTCTGCTTCTCTCCGAAATATTTCTCGCTCCGGTAACGCAGCCATACCCGCAGTACTTGTGGAATTTTGTCCTTCTGTTCTTTAGACAGCGTTTCATACAGCAGAAGTGCCCGGGCACGCTCCGTGCGGCAGGCCAGGTTGTTGTGGGCATCCCAGTAGGTCCGGGCCAGCCTTATACGCCTGCAGGTCTCCTTGATCAAGGCTTGGCCCGAGAGTGATGGAATCATTGTGCTATCGGAATCATTCACGCCCGGCATGCATCCAGTATAGGCAACATACGGTAAGAGTGGAAGTATTTGCGTGGCCTCCGGAGCTGCCTGCTGACTAAAAAAACCGGGAACCCGCTTTGCAACTGGTTCCCGGTTTGCATTTGCAGATCTTGGGTCATTGCCTCGGTCTGGAATGACCTCGGCTCTGATCCGGGTTCAGGTCCGGTTTACCACTGGGGCGGGTAGAAACCTTCTACGTCAGCCTTGGTGATGATGTGCTGGGCCAGGTTCTTGCGCATGGGAACTTCCTTGCCGTTGAACCAGTCGGCAGCGGTCTGTACCGCAAGACCACCATCGCCTTCAGCAGTCTGGTAGGTGATGGCGAAGAGTCCACCGTCTTTCACCAGATCCATACCAACCTTGGAGTTGCCAGCAGCTACGACGAGCACATCGGTGCGTCCGGCCTTCTTCAGGGCTTCGATGATGCCAAGGGACTGGGCAGAGTCATCAGCAGCAATGATACCCTTGAGGTCGGGGCCGAAACGGGTCAGCCAGTCTGACACCAGCTGCATGGTCTTGTCGGCTTCGAAGCCGGGAGCCTGCATGTCAAGGGTCTTGATCTCGGGAGCATAGCCAGCCAGTTCGGAGACGGGGCCATAACAGCGGGCAAAGTACGGAGAACCGCCAGGAGCGTGCTGGACATAGGCAATGCCGATTTCCTTGGCGCCGGGGTTGCGGCGGCGGAGTTCATCGGCAAAGGTGCGGGCAAGCAGGCGGAACTGGCCGAAATCATCCGGTCCGGTCCAGGCAATGGCGTAATCCATGGCCGCTGCATCGGGCAGGGTGTTGAACATGATGAGGGGGATGCCGGCCTGGTTGATCTTGCGTGCCTGCTGGGGAGCGGTCTTGGCATCAAGCGGAATCAGCAGGATCATGTCAGGGCGCTCGTTGATGGCCTGATCGATCATCTGGTTCTGTACAGCCAGGTCCCAGTTGGGAGACAGGGGCTTGAACTCCATGTTGTAAGCATTGGCTACCTTGGTGGCACCATTGATACAGGCGGTGGTCCAGGGATGGTCGCCATGAACGATGAAGACAATCTTCTTGCCGATGGCACCGGTCTTGGGTGATGCGGGAACCGCAGACTTGTTGGCATTCCAGCCTGCCCACTCCATGTCATACCAATGCAGGGGGTCGGTTTCGGGCAGGGCATCGGGATTGGCAGGGCGTGTGGGTACGGCACGGTTGTCAGTCGAGGGCTTGAGCAACAGCTGGCCATCAGCCGACTTCAGTCCGCTGGTGTCAACCTTGAGGGACGCCTCAAGATTGGCCTTTGTGTCGACGCCGGCTGCTTCCTGGCCGCCCGCCGCGAAGGCGAAACTTGCCACTGAAAGACAGAGAGCCGCCGCCACGATCGTGGAAATCGTTCGTTTCATTCGTAGCCTCCTTGCAAGATATCTCGTGCGCCAGGTGGAAAACCACCACGGTCGCGTTCGAGCGAAACAATGGGATCACGAGCGGCCAGCAACTTCATCTATGAACGCTGCCGCCTTCCTGTCCCGATCAAGGTGTTGCCACAGAGCCAGCACCTATCACTGCCTCAGTCAACGTTCCCGTCGACTCAGATCTTTTCACCACCTCGTCCTGAGGCTCCTGCTGCCAGAGGCCCCCCGGGAGCTGTCAGCTCCTTTACCAGTTCAGGCCGTTTGCCCACTTCCTTTTCGTGCTTGTACACCGCGTAGGCCTCATACAGCACTACGGTGGCCAGGATCAGGCCTGCAATGAAGATCTTTACCTCATTGCCCAGACCGAACAGGATGATGCCCGTGTACAGCATTTCCAGGGTGAGAATGGCCACTACACTACGGAATACCCCGCCCTTGCCGCCTGACATGGCTGTACCACCGATGATGGTAGCCGAGATGACGTACATCAGGGACTGATCCCCCATCTTCAGGGTAGCGGCACTGGATTCCATGGCAAAGAACACACCACCGACTGCAGCCAGGGTACTGGAAAGCATGAAAGCCGCTATCAGATAACCATCGGTTTTTATACCCGCCAGCCAGGCTGTATTGCGGTTGCCACCCACCAGATAGAAGTTGCGGCCCATCCTGGTGCGCCGCAGGAACATCTCGAAGACCACCACCAGGAATACCGTTATAAGAATACGCGGTGTAACCAGGGGGAGCAGTGGCTTTGCCAGGAAATCGGAGACTGCAAAGGCATCCGGAGTTGAGAGGCTGATGGTATTGCCCTTGGTAATGGTGTAGATGGCACCCTGGAGTATGGTCATGGTACCAAGGGTTACTATGAACGAGTTTATCTTGGCCTTGGTTACCAGCAACCCGTTGAAGAGGCCAACCAGCGTGCCACCCAGAATGGCAATCGGCACGGACAGACCATACCCAAGTGCCGGTTTGAGGGATAAGCCCAGTACACCGGCAAAGGTGATGACCGTACCGATGGAAAGATCAAGCTGACCGCAGATCATGACTATCGTGAAGCCTATGGCCACACAGGCATTCATGGCTACAACCTTCATGATGGAAGTGAGGTTGAAGACATTGAAGAACCGTGGTGCAAACAAGGTCATGAAGACGAACACCAGCACGAAGAGAATGAATATCCGGTATTTGTCCACCAGGGCCAGTATTCTGTTGCCGCTCATGGCTGTCTTTGTTTCAAGCATCGTCTCGCCCCAAACTGCGCAAGGATTTTGCGTTAATGCCGACCACGATTATGAAAATCGCGCCCCGGACCATGTCCTGTGAGAATGTGCCTATGCCGAGGAGGGTCATGATGTTGTTCATGAGCCCTATCACGAAGGCACCACCTATGACACCGATTATTGTGCCCCGCCCTCCGGCAAGGGTCATTCCGCCTATCACTATGGCAGTCACGGCCTTGAAATCATAACCGGCTCCGTTGTACCAGGCCCCG
>JAVEXH010000289.1:0-4532 GCA_034004175.1 Spirochaetia bacterium | reverse complement strand
GCGGCTGCATAGGCGGTGGTGGTCAGCCGTATGGAGCCACCGACGAGGTGCGGCAGAAGCGCATCGCCGGAATCTACAACGACGATGTGAAGAGTACCTACCGCTGTTCACACAACAATCCATACATTACCAAGGTGTACAAGGAATTCCTCGGAGAGCCCAACGGGCACAAGGCGCATGCTTTGCTGCATACCAAGTACGTGACAAAAGAGTTGTACAACAAGTAATCGTCGGACGCACTGTTTCCTGTGTATATTTAAGGCCGCCGGGTTTTCCCGGCGGCCTTTTTTCAGGCAAGCCCGGCATGCGGGGAAAATCTCTGCATTGCCAGTCCGGAGGATACATGGTACAGGCCAGCGCAGTGATACTTGCGGGTGGCAAAAGCAGCCGGATGGGAGAGGATAAAAGCCTCATACGCATCGGCGGCATTACCATTCTGGAACTCCTGGCCCGTCAGCTACGGCCACTGGTAGCCGAAGTCCTGATAAGTTCAAACTACCCTGCCAGCCACGGATTCCTGGGGTTGAAACTGGTTCCGGATGAGAGCCCTGACTGTGGCCCGATCATGGGTATCCTGTCCTGTCTGTCTGCTGCAGGCAACGAGAAGGTGTTTTTCACTCCCTGTGACATACCCGGTTTGCCTGGAAACTTCGTAATGGATCTGCTGGCCCATGCAAAGTCAGCTGACCTCGTGATGGCTCTGGATGCAGAGGGGCGCTACGAGCCCTTGCTGGCCGTGTACTCCCGTCGTCTTGTTCCTGTGATACAGAAACTGGTGGCGGCTGGAGAGAGGCGTATTGTATCCATCCTGCAGCAGCCTGGCATCAAAGCCGATTTTGTGAGCCTGGCTGGACAGACCTGGTACCATAATCTGAACAGCCCTGAGGACTTGGCGGCCATGGGGCATCCAGGACTTGGCCCTCGTTGAGGTATCCCTTCATCGGGAGCAATACGGCCTGGCTCGTTCAGTTTCGGTGGATCTCCACCCGGCAGCTCACGGCTCCCTCGCTGGCTTCCACCATCAGTAGTGAAAATCCATCGCCGTCAACCAGTTGATGCTCACCTCCTACCACACTGATGCTGTAGCCCCTCGGGTACTGGATATCCGGGATGTAGATTTCGGTAGGCCCGCTTGCCTTCGGGTCCGGCTTGAACTCGAAACGGAATCGGCCGCTTTGCGCATCGAAGCTCATTGAGAGGGGCAGGCCGGCTGTAGCCCTGGCATAGGGTCGCACGAAACCCCGGAGTGCACGGCCACCCGCATCGACCGGGTCGCCGGTCTCGGTCCGGCCCGCCTCGAATTCGTCCCTGTTCCAGATGGACAGGTCTTCACCGTTCCAGCCGTCCCCCCGGTCGTGGGTATTGCTGGCTGCGTAGTTCCAGACTGTAGCAGACAGCAGATTTTCATCAAGAGCGCCGTAATACGCCCCGAGTGCCTTTTCGTGCAAGCGGTAATCACCGGTGCGGAAGGCCTTGGCGCCATTCATGTCGAAGGGCAGGCCGAACTCTCCAACCACAGTGGGTGCCCCCATTTCTTCAAGGCCATGGCGCTTCAGGCGGCCGAGGTGGTCGGCAAAATACCGGCGGATGGCTTTTGGACCCAGGACAAGTCGGTCGTGCTCCGTGTCCCAGGCTACAAAACCGGTCCAGCGCTTCAGGAAGAGTGTCAGGCCATCGTACCAGTGGCTTGCGTTTACCGGAGCCGCTATACCCGTGGCTGCGGTGTCTTCTAAGCTCCATCGGGGGTGACCAACGCTCGGTACCGCCTCCAGGAAGAGCATGAAGCGTGCCTTGCCTGCTTCCCTTGAAATGGCCTCGCCGACACTGCGCATGAAAGGCCTCAGGTAGTGGTTTTCAAAGTCCGGAGTAGTACCGCGGATGGATGCGAAGTGATCCGGTCTGAGCAGCACCGGCTTGCCACCTGACTCGTCCCAGACTCCCTCACGGCGCCATAGGCAGTCCACACCAGGTTTCCATGCCTGGACACCCTGTTCTCCCAGAGTCGCCCGGCCCTTCACTTGCTGGCCGGACAGGCCGGTGCCGTAGACATCCACCTCCATGGGAAGGCCCGAACCCGCCGCCATGGCCTGGAAGGGGCTGGGCATGGGGCCGGTCTTTGACAGGCAACGTTCGAACCGGCCTATATCCGCAAGCCCGATGTAGCCGTCGGATGGCTCGTTCAGGGTATCAAAGCCTATGACCGCATCGTACTTTGCCAGCCGCCCTGCCAGGCGCGCGATGGCCGCAATGTAGTGACCTTGCAGGAAAGAACGGGCGTCCGTGCCGTCAAGGCGCAGCCCGGGAGCAAAATCGTCTCCGGCAAAAAACAGGGTGAACATGGTGGCGCAGGCAAGCCGGGCATAGTTGGCAGGCCACAGCATGCGCGGATAGGGGTCGCCTGTCATCTCGTGGACAAAGGCAGCGCCGCTGCGGTGCAGGCTGGCAAGGTCAAAGCCGGCGGCATCCAGGGTCCAGGCCGGGGCGCCGTCACCACCGGTCCAGCGGCTCCAGACGTCCTGGTGTGGATCAATGAAGAGTCGTATGCCACGCTCCCCGGCCAGAGCCACGACCTGCTCGATGTAGTCGTAGTAGGCTTCGTCGTACTGTCCGGGACCTTTCGGTTCAAGCCCTTCCCAGGTCACCAGGAAGCGGGCAAGGTTGAAGCCCCAGCGGGCCAGGCGGTCCAGGTGTTCAGCTGCTTCGTCCAGCGGGAAGGGCCTGCCGGTGAAGGAGGCTGACTGCCAGTCCAGAAAGGCTGCCGGCGTGGCCAGACTGTTGCCCGGGCGGTATGGTACCTTGCAGTCTCCACCCAGATTGCAGCCCCGCAGGATCAGGTGCCTGCCACCTTCATCAACAAACCATTCCCTGTCTGCCCTGACCATTCCGCCTCCCTCCGTTGTACACGCAGTGCAGTATAGCCGAAGAATCACGTCTTCCAATACCTTTGTTTTGCGGTATACTACGAGCTGGAATCCAGGCAGTGATGGAGTATGACATGATCGAAGACAAAGACATGACGGGAACTATTCTGTACGATGACGGGGACCACCGTTTCATCTGGCTGGGAGCCGATGCCCGCAATCGTGAAGGCGTTGTACAGACCATGCAATACCTGATCATAGACAAGGGTAGGGGCATGCTGCTTGATCCGGGTGGCGTGCACCTGTTTCCCCGGGTTGTGGCTGCCGCCAGCCGTTACATCTCGGTGGAGCGTATAGATTCAATTTTCTTTTCGCATCAGGATCCGGATGTCTCAAGTGGCATAGCCCTCTGGATGGGTGTGACCCCGGCCAAGATCTACATACCCGGGCTATGGACCCGCTTCCTGCCTCATTTTGGCATAGTTGACCATTCCCGCATAACGCCGATAGAACAGCTGGGCAAAAGCCTGCACCAGCCATCCGGGGCAGAACTGGTTTTTGTACCCAGTCACTACATGCATTCTCCTGCGGCCTTTTCGCTGTACGATGCCAAGGCGCGCATCCTGTTCTCCGGCGACATAGGTGCTGCGGTCTTTCCCGAAGGCGGGGAAATCCTCTTCGTGGATGACTTCAAGTCCCATGTCCAGCACATAGAAGGTTTCCACAAGCGGCTTATTGCCGGCAATGAGGTGGCCAAACGCTGGGTTGCCAATGTGCGCCGCCTTTCTCCGGCCATGATCGCCCCTCAGCATGGAGCCGTGTACCGTGACGCTTCGGTGGGTGCCTTCCTTGACTGGCTGTCCGCACTGCGTTGCGGCATAGACGACCTTGACACCCTGTACCGGATGTAGCGCCATGATCGACGAAGCCAGCGTGGACAGGGACGGAATGCATGTGAGGGATACCAGCACTACCCAGGACACCAGGGACGACAACTATGCGGATGCCATTTCCCGCTTCGTAGTTGGCTACAACAAGAGCATCATCCTCAATTCCGTAACCCAGCATTCCCTGGATATACTTGATGATTCGATGAAGAAGATCGAATCCAGTCTTTCCAGCATCGTGACAGCCTTTGAGGAGATCCGTGCCACCAGCGGTTCCACATCCACCAATACCGAGCGCATAGAGTCCATGATGGCCGACATCCTGGCCGGCAACGACGGCATGTCTTCGGGCATTGCGGCCAGGATGGATGATGTCGAGCGTGGGGTCAAGGCAGCCAAGGAGATCGGGTCCATGTTCGGCGGGCTCAAGGAGAAGACCAGAAATGTGGCTGGCATCACCGGTGCCATACAGGATGTATCTGACCGCACCAATATCCTGGCCATCAATGCATCCATCGAAGCTGCCCGGGCAGGATCAGTAGGCAAGGGCTTCCGCATCATTGCCAACGAAGTGCGCACCCTGGCCGGCCAGACCGGCGATTTTGCCAAGCAGATCGATGCAAGTCTAACCGAGTTCTCGGATTCTGTCGGAGCCATTGCAGGCAGGATGGACGAGTTCGTGGAAATCTTCACACGGTTCAGGGAGTCCTTTGCGGAGGTGCGTGCCAATTTCTCGGAGAATGCCGAAAGTGCCTCCCGGGCTGGTTCTTTCCTGACCCAGATT
>JAVEXH010000288.1:0-4549 GCA_034004175.1 Spirochaetia bacterium | reverse complement strand
CCCTTCCAGGGGCAGACCGTATGGGTAGTGCTTTTCTGAAGGAATTGCATGTGGACATCCCCCGGGGGAAAATAGTGGTTTCCCTCTATCACGGTGGTATTCTCACTCTCGGCCAGTATCGTTCCCTGCCATTCAGCTCGTATCATGAGACCTCCTCTCAATTTTCATTATGAAATTACTCATAATTGATTTGAAAGGGAACCATGAAATCAGGCTGACATCAGCTGATCAGCCCGGATACGGGCCGGCGCCTTCGCGCAGGACCACGACATCGCCGCTGCGGAGGTCCAGCACGGTGGCCAGGCGGCGCTCATTGTCCTCACCGGGGTCCAGGATCAGGTCGACCCCTGGCAGATCTTCCAGTTCCCAGCCGCCGGAAAACAGGAGTTCTTCGGGGAAGTCAGGCTCGGCGTGGTCGGGGTCCATCATGGTCAGCTTGGCTGTTACCGACAGCAGGGGCTGTCCAAGGGCTTCCATGATGGCCAGAGGCACCCGGTGGTTCGGAATGCGCAATCCGAGTTCCGCCCGGCGGAGGTCAAAGTGCCTGGCTGTCTTGTTAGTGCTGGGCAATACGAAGACGTAAGGGCCGGGGGTCAGGCGCTTCATGAGCCTGAAGGCGGCGCCGTCAACCTCACACAACTCCGAGGCCTGGGAAATGGAAAGACACATGGCGGTAGGCGGACGATCACGGTTGGTACCCAGCAGTTTCTTCAGCCGTGCGAGGCCTTCCTTGGAAGCGATGGAACACAGGACGCTCCAGGAGGTGTCCGTAGGGGATACCACCAAGCCGCCGCCTTCCAGTATGGACGCGGCGCGCGCGATGATGCGGCTGTCGGGGTTTTCTGCTACTACATACTCGATCATGGGCGTACCGTCCTGGGCAGGATTCTAACCCGGACGGGAGAAACGCGCAACGATCAAGCTGACTGTCGATCAGTCCGCGATACATCCCGCTTTTGGCGACAGGCCCTGGTCCCGTATGATCTTCGCGGCCAGCTCCACCCCATCCACGATCTGCTGGTAGCCAGTACAGCGGCAGAGGTTGCCGCGCATGGTCTTGCGGATCAGTTCCCGGTCGGGGGAAGGTTCCCTGAGCAGCAGGGAGTAGGCGGCCATGACCATGCCCGGAGTACAGAAGCCGCACTGTACGGCCCCGCTGTCCAGCATGGCCTGCTGTATGGGGTGCAGCCTGCCATCGGGATACTCCATGCCTTCCACGGTTATGATGGACTTGCCAACCGCCTTCTCCACCGTGGTGCGACAGGAGCGCACAGCTTTATCGTCCATCACCACCGTACAACTGCCGCACAGGCCCTTGCCGCAGCCGTTCTTGGCACCCTTCAGGAAGCGGTGCTCCCGCAGGTATTCCATGAGATTCAGGCCCAGCTGGTCGTCCTGAACGGCCACATCCTTGCCATTGATGGTTATGGTATTCATGCCAGGTCCTCCGGATTGATCTTTATGGGCAGTTTCCTGAAGCGCTTGCCGGTGGCATTGAAGATGGCATTGGCTATGGCAGGAGCCAGGAGCTCGGTGGCCGGTTCGCCTATTCCCTTGGCGCCGGTCAGGGAATGGGGGTCGTGGTTTTCTATTATGATACCAGTCATCTCCGGCATGTCGGTCATCCGCGGGATGGTATAGGTGTCAAAATTGTGGCAGAGGGCCTTGCCGCCTTCCTTCCTGAAGTCTTCCATCAGGGCCAGGCCTATGCCCTGGGCTATGCCGCCGTACATCTGGCCCAGCACCATCGTGCGGTTTATGGCCTTGCCTATGTCGTGGCCGGCCACGATGCGCTGCAGGGCAACCTTGCCGGTCTTCTTGTTCACTGTCAGTTCCACGGCCTGGCAGCTGTACACATAGGTGAAGTAGGCATCGCCCTGCCCGGTGGCCTCGTCCCAGCTGACCGGGGGCGCCTTGAAGTTGCCGTAGGCAAAGGGGTTCACGCTCTGCAGGAAGAGTTCCCGCATGGCAGCTTCCCAGCTAAGGCTGTTGTCAAAGTTCAGGCCCCAGATCTTGTCCTTGTGGAAGGTCACTTCCTCGGGCTTGCAGTGAAGGCGCTCGGCCAGGTGAGTGGCCAGCAGGTTTTTGAAGTTGACCACCGCTGCCATTACGGCACTGCCGCCCATGATAGTGCCCCGGGTGGCCACGGTGGTGCCGCTGTCGGGTATGCTGCTGGTGGACGAGCGGCGGTAGCGGATACGCTTGGGGTCTACCCCCAACGCCTCGGCCAGTATCAGGATCATGGCCGACTCGGAGCCCTGGCCGTTCTCGTGTATGCCAGTCTCCAGCAGTATGGAGCCGTCGAACTGGCCGTTTATGATGCAGGAGCAGAAGTCCATGCCCTCGGCGCCAAGGCTGGCTCCGCGGTAGCTTATGGCCAGACCGATACCGTACAGCTCGTCGCCATCGGCCTTGCCGAAGGAGCATTGCTCGTACTTCTTGCGGAAGCCAATCTCGTGCACCACCTTGTTCATCACATCCTCAAGGCTCACGATGTGGTCGTCCAGCTTCTGGCCGGTGACGGTGGTGGAACCCTGCTTCACCATGTTGATGCGCCGCATGCCAAGGGGATTTATCTTGAGCTCCCGGGCGGCCATGTCCATCAGCTGCTCCACGGCAAAGTTCACCTGGGGTGCACCGAAGCCGCGCATGGCACCGTTGAAGATGTTGTTGGTGGCCACGCCGTACACATCGGCATGGATGTCATCAATTGAATATGGTCCGAAGCACTGGGCGGTGGAGCGCCAGGTGACCCAGGGGGTAACCGACAGGTAGGCACCCGAGTCGGCATACATGGTGGTCTTCACAGCCATAACCCGGCCTTCGCTTGAGACACCGATCTTGTAATGCAGCTTGTAGGGGTGGCGCTTGTAGCTTTCCCTGAAGGACCACTCGCGGTCGTAGGTCATTTTCACCGGCCTGCCGGTAAGCCTGGCACCCAAGGCGGCCCTGGCGCAGACGGCGGCAGCCGTATCGTCCTTGCCACCGAACCCGCCACCAACCGCTATGGTATACACTTCCACATTGGACAAGGGCTCACCCAGCAAGGCAGCAGTGAAGCGCCGGGTGCTGAAGGGGTGCTGCATACTGCCGTAGACCTCGATAACTCCGTCTGACCGGGGCACGCAGACCGCAGACTCGGGTTCCAGATAGGCCTGCTCTATGGTCTGGGTCTCGAAATCTTCTTCCAGTACCAGTTCGCAGGAATCGAAGACCGCGTCGGGGTTGCCGTGCCGCAGGGTATGTTCTACTACGATATTGCTGTCACCATAGGAAGGTACCACCGGCGCGTAGGGCTCCAGGGCTTCTTCCATGGTAAGCACCGCCTTCACCGGCGTGGCTTCCACCTTCACCAGGGCCGCGGCTTCCAGGGCAGTCTTCCTGGTCTCGGCAACCACCAGGGCGCAGACATCGCCCCAGGACCGGATCCGGTCGCTGATGAGTATGGGGTAATCCTTCTGTATCTGGCCGAACATGGTGGTCCCTGGCACATCCCTGGCGGTGATCACCCGTACTACGCCTTCCAGGGCGAGGGCTGCCGAGGGGTCCACCTTCACATCCTTGGCCGAAATGTAATCCGCATAGACCGGCACCATGTGCAGCATGCCCGAGACTGAAAAATCATCAGCATAGGTGGCCCGGCCGGTCACCTTGGCGTGTCCGTCATTCCTGAAGGTCTTCTCTGTAATCAATGCCTTGTCCTCCTCGGGATCTGGGGAAACACAGACCTCGATTGTAAAGACGGTTCCCGGACTTGTCCAGTCAAGATAAAGAAACAAAGCAGACTGGCACAAGCCAGGCAAGCAACTCATGCAATCAGCTACTTCTACAATCAGCTACTTCTACAATCAGCTACTTCTGCAAGCAGCATAGTGCACTATTTGACTATACTATCAAGTTCACACGATACTTTCACCCATGAAGCGGTTGTTGTCTGACCTCCTGATCATCATGCTTGCCGCAACAATCCCTGTCATGCACATCTGGACCATTGAAGAACCCATCCGCGTGGGCGTCTACGACAACAAACCCCTGGTATTCATGGGCAACTCAGGACCGGAAGGCCTGTTCATAGATGTGCTTGAGAGTGTAGCCAGGGAACAGGGCTGGAAACTGGACTACCGGTTTGCATCCTGGGATGAATGCTTCAAAGCCGTTCAGACCGGAGAACTGGACGTCCTGCCGGTGGTAGCCTACAACGAAGACCGGGCAAAGCAGATACAGTTTACAGACAATGCCCTCATCGCCAACTGGGGCGAGATCTTTACCCAGCGCGGTCTGGACATAAATTCCATCAACGACCTCCAGGACCGGACCATTGCCTACCTCGGCAACGACACGCATAGTCTGTTCTTCAGGAAACTGCTTGATACCCTGGGAATAAGCCATGCCAGCCTCATGGTCGATGGCTATGCGGACATGCTTGCAGCCCTTGAGGACGGCCGGGCAGATGCGGGAGTGTTCAACCACCTCCAGGCAAACCTGGCTGCCGATGGACATGCCGTCCGGATCACTCCCATAGTCTTCAACCCCATACAGATACGGTATG
>JAVEXH010000287.1:0-4555 GCA_034004175.1 Spirochaetia bacterium | reverse complement strand
CCGTGGCCATGCAGAGCCCGGACAACAAGCAGGGCAGGAAAAAAGAGCCAGTAAGCCCGGAACAGGCTGCGGAAGTCATAGAAAACCTCAAGGCAGGCCAGAAGGCAGCATACTCAGACTACAAAATACTGGTAGACGCCGGCCTGGCCAAGGAACTGGCCAGGGTAAACCTGCCTCTGTCCCTGTATACCGAATGGTACTGGCAGATAGACCTGCACAACCTGTTCCGCTTCCTGGCCCTGCGCATGGATGCCCACGCCCAGCGTGAGATACGGGATTACGCGAGGGTGATCCTTGAAATCAGTGAAACAGTATGCCCCCTGGCCTGTGCAAGCTTCAGACGGCACATGCTGAACGGGCTCAGGCTTTCCTCTGAAGAGGCTACAGCCTTCTCACGATTGCTGGCCGGCGGAGAATCAGGTCTTTCTGGTCGGGAACTTGAGCGCTTGTCCGAGAAGCTGGAGCAATTCAAGCCCTGAGGTACTTCTGCTCACCCATGCCGCATAGGCCGCCTGTGTCTATCTTCTCGCCCCCTTCAGGCGCTTTCACCAGCCCTTCGAAAGTACCAAAGGGACCATGGTAATCCGTGCGGACAACCAGAGCGTTCAGGCGGATGTCATTCCTGCGCAGGGGCTTGAAGGCAAGGTCTACCAGGCCTTCGGTGTCCTGGATATGCCACAAACCCGCATGGCCGTTCGGTCGGGTAACCCGTACAGGCGGCAGGGGAAACACCCGGCTGTTTATCCACATCACATTCTCGTTGTAGGTTTCCTGGTCGCGCACCTGGTTGTCGGTGAGGTTGAAGCCTACCCTACGGCCTCTGGCATCAAGGCCGAAGCCTGTTACCCAGTCGTAGCGCAGGCGGTATGGGTAGTAGCCTTTGTGATCATCCATGATACCCATGGAATCAGGCCCGTCGAACTCGTGGCGCTGACCATCTACCTCGAACCAGCCCTGCATGGGCATGAGGACCTTGGTGGAATACATGGCCCGGTTCAGGCCCAGGGGCAGGCATACTGTGGAAGGGGCTGTCTGCCGGTTGTTCCAGGCGAACATGAAGGCGCCGGTAAACCCACCGGTCCTGCCGTGAACCCCACGCCTGCCGGCCTTGCTGGCGTCAACCCGGATCTCACCACCGGAAAGGTCCGTACGGTAGGCCAGAGCCGTATGGCGGTTGTGATACCCGATGGTCTCGCCATCCAGACGCTCACCTATGCCATATGAGCAGAAAGGCAGCAAGCGCTTGAACTCCCAGGACTTGTTGCGCTCCCGATCCCAGGCCATGAAGGCAGAAATACCGAAGCTCTTGGCCTCGTACAGGGCAGTGAAAAAAAACCAGCGCTTGTTGCCGAACTGGAAGGCCCGCCACTCCTTGCAGCGGAAGGCCTTTACCCAGCGAGGCACTTTGTAATGAAACGGACGCTCAACATCGAGCATGTTGGCCAGGGGACAGGGCCCGGTGTAGCAGCCCAGGGCAAAGGCTCCGTCCTGCACTATGGATGCCGGAGGATCGACCATGGGGCGCGCATAGGGAGAGCGATGCTCCTCCCCTGGATCACCTGCCATTATGCAAGACCGCTCTTGTACAGGAGATACAACGCATGGGTCCCCTTTTCAGAGAAACCCTGTTCGTCCATGAAGGTAAACAAGCGCTCGGACAGCTCAAGAAGGGGAAGCTTGGCTCCCATGGCCTTGGCTGAATCCAGGGCTATGCGGAGGTCCTTCAGGAAGTGCTTGGAATAAAAACCGGGCTCGAAGTTGCCATCAAGTATGCGAGGGATCATGTTGTTGAGCTGCCAGCTCTGTGCGGCACCACTACCTATGCTCTGCAGGACCCTACGCGGATCCAGCCCGGCGTTCTCGACATACAGGACTGCTTCTATGGCTCCGCACATGTTACCTGCAACTGCTATCTGGTTGGCCATCTTGGTGTGCTGGCCGGCTCCCGGCCCTCCCTGGCGTATTACTGTCTTGCCCATGGCATTCAGGAAGGGAAGCACCGATTCAAAGGCTGCCTCGTCTCCGCCAACCATGATGGACAGGGTGGCATTCCTGGCACCCGAGTCTCCTCCGGATACCGGCGCATCCAGGGCGGTAAGGCCACGGGCGGCGGCTGCCGCAGCGATGCGGGCTGCCAGGGCAGGGTCGCTGGTGGTATGGTCCACCAGGATGGTGCCAGGCCCGGATGATTCTATGATGCCCCCAGGTGCCAGGTAGATGGACTCCACATCGGATGGATAACCGACCATGGTAAAGACCGCCGATGCACCGGCAGCGGCAAAACCGGGAGTTTCAGCCCAGGTAGCCCCGGCGTCCAGAAGCCCCTGGGCCTTTTCCCTGGTCCTGTTATACACGGCAACCTTTGCGCCAGCGGCCAGCAGATGGCCGGCCATGCTGGCTCCCATGACACCAGTGCCAATGAAAGCTATCTTCGTTTCCTTGATTTCCATTGTCTTTCCTCCGGATTCACGCAAATTTATAACCAAAACGACGCAGCATTGCCTTGCGGTCTGCCTTGTCTGCTTCCCCTTCCACACCGAGGGGTGAACTGCCATCAACCACGCCGACAATACCGGCCCCCTGGTTTGTCCTGGCAACAAGAGCCTGTACAGGATTGGCCGTTGCGCAGAAGATGCGGCAGACCTCCTGGCAGGCCTTTATCCTGTCCAGCACATTGATGGGGAAGACTCCCGGACCCAGCACCAGATAGAAGGTATGCCCCGCTGCAGTGGCAGTAGCACAACGGACAGCATCGGCCACCAGGGCCGGGTCATTGCCCTCGCTGCGTACCAGACACGGACCTGAAGCCTCGTTGAAGGCCAGGCCGTAGCGGGCACCCGGCACTGATCCGGCCATGATTTCCGCCAGGTCTTCAACGGTCTTTATGAAATGGGATTGCCCTATGATGATATTTGCATCTGCGGTCCATTCAAGCTGGACAGCTTCGATCTTCAATTCCATGATCAACCTCCTTCATAGCAATTCTGCTGCCCGTGATTTCCTCCCGTGATATCCCCTGGTGGCTACGAGTGAAGCAAGGGCCAGTTTACTCCCGAAGCACCCCTAAGGCAAGCCAGCGGACATTCCGGACGTACAGGCTTCATTAAAAACCGGCGAACCTTCGCAAGCACCCTTGAAATTCATCCATCTCTGGCTCATATTACACAACGAACGAGTAATTTGTGTAAAGAAGGAATCCATGGCAGATACCACAAAAGACCGCATCCTGGATGCGGCCCGCAACATCATGCGCTCTGTTGGCACCGAAGGCCTGACGGTTGATGCGGCGGCAGATCTGGCTGGCGTAACCCGGAAGACCGTCTACAACCACTTCGATGGGCGTCATGCCCTGATAGACGAGGCCATATCGGCCTGGATGAGCGCCACCCTGGCCAGCCTTGAAACCCTGGCCAGTGACCCCGATCTGCCCTTCGTGGACAAACTGAACACCATCGTGGAACACGGCTTTGCCGAGTTGCGCTCCGGCGGCCGCATACTCGGCCGCCCGCGCTCGGAGCGCACCGACACTCCCGAAGTACACCAGGACTTGCGCAACACCATGCGCCTCTTCATAGAGCGGCTGGTTACCGATGCCGCCGGGGCTGGCCTGATCCGGGCTGAATTCGATCCGAAGCGGCTGGGCTGGGTATTCGTCAACATAGTGGAAGGCCTCATCTTCCTGGAAAACATCGACGACGAACCCTTCAGCAAGGCGGACCTTCTCCGTGACTCCCTGCAGGCGGTTATCACGGGCATACTGAGCCCCGAAGGAGCCTCGGCCATGCGCAACTCGCCCATCTTCAAACCGGAGGCCAACCGTGAGTCGTTCTGATCTTCCTGCCGCCAGAACCCTTCGTGTACTCCGCTGGTTTATCCCCCTGGCAATCATTATCGGAGCCCTGGGGTTCAGGCCCCTTGCCAACCGCCCTGCTCCGCCGGCACCCGATGCACCACCTATTCCTGTCCGGGTAACCCGCCCTGTGTACGGAGACCTGGTGCGCACCCTGGGTATAAACGGACACGTGGAATCCGACACCATGGTCACGGTCCTGCCGCTGGTATCCGGCGTGTTGCAGGAACTTTCAGCAGATATAGGCCAGGAAGTCCGCAAGGACCAGGTCATAGCCCGGATAGATGCCCAGCGCTACGAGCTGCAACTGAAACAGGCCGAGGCAGCCTATCTTTCATCAAAGTCCAGCTTCGAACGCCTGGAACAGCTGTACAAGGCCAATGCCACCAGCCAGCAAAGTTTCGAACAGGCCAGGACCCAGTACGAAGCCTACTCCTCCCAGTACGAGCTGGCGAGGATCCAGCTTGGTTATGCCAGCGTAAAGAGCCCCTTGGATGGTGTGGTACTCATCAAACACCTGTCCGCAGGCTCCATTGCCTCACCCGAACGGCCGATTGTCACCATCGGCACGCTGGACAATCTGGTGGTAAAAGCCCAGATTCCCGAGAAACACTACGAAACCTTCATGGCAAACCGTCAGACCATGGGTATTACCATCCGCAGGTCCGGAGGCGTAGAACTGCAGGGCAGGGTACGGAGCATCAG
>JAVEXH010000286.1:0-4562 GCA_034004175.1 Spirochaetia bacterium | reverse complement strand
ATCGAACACAATGGTAAAGCCTGCAAAGCTTGCAAGCTTGCGGGGGCCGTCGGTGATGTCCGGTAATCTGGATCGACGAAGCAGAGCTCGTACTCTGGCAGCCAGAACCCGTGGTGCCAGAGGATTTGAAACAAATTCATCGGCCCCCATGGAGAGTCCGGTTATGACATCTTCATCGGTTTCCCGGGCAGACACTATCATGACCGGAATGCTGCGGGTTTTGCGCAGATCCTGCAGGAACTCGAAGCCATCCATGCCTGGCAAATTTATGTCCAGGATGACCAGGTCGAAGTGTTCCTCGGCGAAGGCTGCGTTGGCCAGCTCCGCAGTGCCGCAGATCCTGCTGCCGATTCCTTCCCGTTCAAGGTACATCGCTGACAATTGTGCCAGTGCTTCCTCGTCCTCGACGATCAGTACCTGTGCCTTCATGTATCCTCCCGCTAGAATGTAAGCTCCGTGAGGGAAAGCTTCAAGTCGATGGACGAGGTCTGGCCAGCACCGGTGAATTCACTGCCCGCCGGGCCATAGAACAGGTTGTATTCAAGGCTTATTTTCAGATTCTCCAGTCCTTCGTAGCTAGGTCCCAGACTTACCTTGCCGGAGCCTTCCGCCAGATTGCCAAGCCAGAAGATGCGTGCTCCTGCATTGCTGCCGCCGATGTCGCTGAGGCCAAGAGAGGCTGCGCCGTAATGCCGTCCGCGCTCCATCAAGTCTTCTGTACCAAGAACACCGGTTGAAACAAGGGGCATGATAGCCTCCGGATTATCCGAGATCAGCTTCTGGTCGTCGTAGCCCAGGCCGTTGTAGTAGTACTGGCCACGCAGGGCTACGTCCAGCCTGCCCAGATCGTCCATCCAGGTCCAGGTAAAGCCAACTGTACCCAGGCCAAAGATGGTGTCTTCCCTGGTTTCTGTAGATATTCCAGAAGGTTGCAGATCATCGGCTACCACGAATACTTTGTCTTCGTTCCATCGCAGTGAGGCTTCACCAAAGAGGTCAAAATCTCCGAGCCTGCCGGTAAGGGTTGCCATGGCTGCTTGCGGCGCATCAGGTTGCCAGAGGCCCCCCAAGCCCAACTCCACCGAACCGAGCAGAAGTTCCAGCTTGCCGGCCATGCCAACCGGGCCATCTTCCGCCGCTTCGTCAAGCAGGGCATAGGCATAATAGTTATCCAGCCTCACCGGTACCTGAGCCCGGACGGCGAGCCTGCCGGGCAATCTGGCTTCAGGATCTTCGGGGTCAATTCTCCCCAGGTCAAGCAGATTGGCAGGGCTGAAGAAATAACCAACCCCCCAGTTGAGTGTCTGCAGTCCTGCCCGTACATAAGTCCCCTGTACGGGTTCGATATCGGCAAAGGCCTCTTTTATTTTGTAATCCGAAGCTTCGGCAAAAGGGTAGGTCAAGCTGCCCTTGGCATAGATCCTCAGGGTTTCATCAGGGCGGGCGTCTACATAAAGGTCCATTTCAAGGTCGACAGCAGGATCAACCTCAGGCGCATTTCCTGTCTCCCATGTTTCAGGCTCTGTAGTGGCCTGTACATCCAGCATCAGCTCACCGCCCAGCTTGACCCTGTCCTGGGTCAGCAACTCTGCAGCGCTGTCAACCTCGGTCTCCTGGGCTTGGCTGACCAATGCGTCTGTGTCGCCGAAGAGGTCCTCCCCGAAGAGATCATTCCCGAATGCATCATCCCCGAAGAGATCCTCACCGAATGGATCATCACCTGCAGGATTATCTCCTGCAGGAGCATCATGGTCCGGTGTGGCCGCGGGGATCTCCTGGGCGGAGACCCTTTCGGTAACGCCAAGGGTCATTACCAGTGCAAGTACCAGTGCTAGCGCGTTCATCGGTTCACCCGCTCGATGTAGGCCTTGGTGAATACTGAATCGGGCAAAGGAGCCACGGCAATCTCACTCATGGTAAACTGGGTCTTCTTGCCCGGTACCAAGGCGTCCACAAAGAGAATCTTGTCGGCAACAAAGGAATTGCTGGCTTTCACATAACTTGTATAATAGGCAGTTCTGAGCAGACGTTTTGAAAGCGAATAGTCTTCGCTTTTCAGCAGCAGTTCATTGTCCACCGAAATTGAAACCCTCTTGTAGGGATATACAGCTTCGTTGTTTGTTGCTTCCAGATCCAGGATCCAGACATCAAAGGATCCCAGTTTGCCTTGTCTGGAAGAAGCAACCTTGTAATCCTGGGCCAGGCTGGACTGACCAAGGTCGGAGTTCTTGGCGTCTGTACCCTGCAGGTTTTCCTTCAGCGAGGTATGGGTAAACTTGCGGCTGATCGGGTCATAGAACCAGAGGTTTTCGTCGACCATCAAGTAACCCTGGCCAAGCTGGTCTTCCGGTTCGGTGAACAGTATCACGAAGGCATTGCTGTCATCCCTGCGGAAGGTCCGGGCAGAGCGCACCTCGGTTCCTTCTTCGGGATCCTCGGATACCATGCGCAGCTTGGCAGAATAATCCTGACCACTGAATGAGCTTTGCTTGTCCAGTCTGACCAGCATGGCGTTGAAGTCAGGGCTTTGGGCCCAGGCTGCAGAAGTGGAAAATATCAGTACAGCTGCCAGAAACAGCCTGCTCATCAAGGTTCTCTTATCAGAAGTCTTGTCAAAAAACATGCTCATGTAGGTGTTCCTTTCCATTCTCAATACGTTGCCCGCAAGGCAGCGGCTGGTTGCAGCCTGGATGCGGCCTTGGCTGGCAGATAGGCCGCTGCAAGACTCATCAGGCAGATGATTGCAAAATTCCTGATTGTATCTACCGGAGCAGCCTGGAAAGCAAGCCTGCCATCGGACAGAAAGAGCGAGAAGAGACCTGAACCACCCAGGTCAAACAGGCTCAGAAGGCCGGCGATGACCAGTGCCACCACAAAGCCTGTCAGGGCTCCGGCGGCAGAGGTGATGAAGGCTTCCCAGAGGAAAATATCACGTATGCCGGCCTTCTGGACACCTATGGCCCGCATCGTCCCGATCTCTTTTGTCCGTTCCAGGAGTATCATCCGGTATGAATTGACTATGCCAACCATGATGATCACAACCAGGATCACAAAAACCCAGAAGCTCATCAGATCCAGTATGCCGACCAGTGACAGGATCGGGGCCATTACATCCTCTATAGTGGTTACGGTGAACTTGGTTCCTGCCCACTGTTCATCAAGGGCCACCGATCGTATACCACCCATGCCTATCATCCGCCGCATACTGCTCATGTGGGACGACTCGTCATTGCCGAATTCCGCACGGGGCTCTACGGCAGCCTTGGCTGCTAGCCCGGCATGTATGGCATCCGCAGCCTGGTCCACATCATTGATATCCTGTAGATATACATTCAGGCTCTGGAATTCATCCTCGTCCAAGCCTATCAATTCATTCAGTCCTGTTTTTGCGGTATATGCCGATGCAAAGCCGAGACCGGCATCGCCTGCGGTTATGGCAACAACAATGAACTCACCTACATTCTGCTGGCCGGTGACGGTGGACACCCTGAATGTGATGGCCTCACCAACCTCAATACCCAGCTTCTTCGCTGCATCTTCGGGTATTGCCACGCTGGCAGGTTTTCCCAGGTCGGCAAGGTCTCCGGCAAGCACCTTGAAATGATCCAGGAGTTCCTGTTCACCGGCCAGATCGATGCCTTCCAGCCTGACGGTTTCCTCACGGGTTCCGAAATAAAAGCTGCCGGTTGCCTTGGAACGCTGGTGAACCGAGGCTACCTGGTCTCCCAGAGCGTCAACAGCGCTGAATGCCGTCCCTGTGTCACCAAGCAGTGCAATTTCCGAACCTCTATCGCTCAGCTGTGCACCGGAGATGTAAATCTGTCCGCCGAACTGCCAGGAGATGTTGTCCTTCACGGAATCCACCAGTCCTGCAGAGAATCCATTGACCAAAGTGATGATGGAGAATCCAAAGGCTATGGCACCGCCCAGCATAAGGCTGCGTTTTTTCTGACGTGTTGTATTACGTGCCGCAATTCGTATCAATTGGTTCATTCTGTGTTTCCTTATTCTTTGCGCATGGCCTGCACCGGTGTAATCCGGAGCGCCACAGAACTGGGATAGAGGCTGGCCAGCGTTCCGATTGCTGCAGTAGCTGCTACGCTTATTGCCATGGCGCTCCATGAAACCAGGGGGCGCAGGACTTCTCCACCAAAAAGCAGCTGGGCAAACATGTTGCCTGAACGTATACCTTTCATGTTTGCCAGACCTATGAGGGCCGCGCCGAGGATCATGCCTATCAGTCCGAAAATGACGGATATTGTGAGTGTCTCAACCGCTATCATGGACCGGACAAATCCCTTGCTGCCACCGATCGCACGTATCGTTCCAAGCTCTGGAATCCGTTCGGTAACGGATATGACCAGGGTATTCATGATGATTATCACTGCCACGATGGAAATGACCAGTACGATGACGTTGAATATGATCTGGATATAGAAAGCCAGTTCAGCCACCATTCCTGCACCCCAGCGCCAGTCGGAAATCCCGGCCTCCAGTCCTGCGTCAGTAATTGCTGTATTTATGTAGGATTCGGCTTCCTTGTACTGACCAGGATCGGACAG
>JAVEXH010000285.1:0-4565 GCA_034004175.1 Spirochaetia bacterium | reverse complement strand
CCCTGGTACGGGTGGAGTTTTCAAGGAATACCAGGTAGGCCGAGTAATCAGGGTCTGCTATCCGGAACTCCGACGCGTCACCTCCACCCAGAAGCGTTTCCTTGAGCTGGCGGCTGCGACGGTACAGATAGCGCTGTTCATCCACCGACAGGTCGTTTACCACAGTGATGGATCTACCTTTGAATGGTCCGTTCCTCTTCATTGATGCTCCTCTCCGGATTGGTCTGCCCAAGCCGCTGCAAGGTGCCTGACCAGTTGCTTTGGGCTATGCCTTGCCTGAAGCCCTGCCGGCGGGGGCGAGGGCGAAAAAAAGGCGGACAGCCGAACCGGCCATCCGCCAAAAATCACTGCTGTATCTCCGCCACGGTGGTAAGGGCGGTGGCGTCCATCACCAGGAAGTCGCCATCGGCACCCTGGGCTACCAGGTTTCCTCCCCCTTCACTGAGGAAGGTCCAACGGCTGACAGGCACCGAAGTGGCCTTCAGTTCCAGGGTAGCCGGGTCAAAGCGGCCCATCACCCAGTCCGGCCCCTTCTTTGCCACCGCGTAAACCGAACTTCCGTACTGCCAGACCAGGGTGTCGGCAAAGACATCATCGCTGCCCTGTTTCAGGTCAGCGTAGTCTGCCTTGGCCACCCGGACCAGACGCACGGCGCCCCCGGTTGCACTCGGCTGGCCGGCCACGGCAACCCAGGCCTCACCGACATCGGTTATCGAGGCAGGGCGGATGGTGTTTATCTCGGAGCGCCTCAGCCGTGCACCTGTCTCCAAGTCCACCAGGACTATGCGGGCAAGGGGCAATTCAGGATCCATCAGTTCAAAGAGGGGGGTTGCCCTGGCTTCACGCTCTGCACCGCTTCTGACCTCGGTCTGGATGGCTTCCTTCTGCTCCTCTGCTATGGCAGCCCGGTCTTCCTGTATCTCTTCTTCCTTGGCCGCTACGGCTGCTTCCTTTTCTGCAAGAGCGGCTTTCTCCTCTGCCAGTTTTTCTTCCTGCTCGGCAACTGCCTTCTCGGCCGCTGTCTGCTCCTCGGCTCTCGCCTTCTCCGAGACCGCGATACTGGCATCCTGATCCTCTCCACGCTGGGCTGCATCCTCCGAGGCTGCTGTTGTAGCAGGTGTGGTGGCAGGCGCCGTCCCTGGAGTAGTTGCTGGCGTTGTGGCCGGAGTGGTGGCTGGAGCCGTTGCCGGTGTGGTGGCGGTAGTGCGGCTGGCTTCCATCCTGGCTTTCTCTTCAGCCAGGGCCTTTTCTTCAGCGGCTATCCGGGCCCGCTCGGCCTCAAGGTCTGCCTTCTGCTGATCAACATCACGTTCCTTGATGTCTACTATGTCCCGGCGCTCGTCCAGTCCGCCGGTAGGAGATTCGGTACGCAGGCTGTCCACGGTCGGCGCATCGGTGATGGAGGTGGTATCCACCGAGCCGATCACGGCCATGCCGGCCCGGGCAGTGAGGGGTATGACGATGCGTGAGCGCCCGGCCCACTCATCCCAGCGGACCGACATACCGGCATTGCGTTCGTTCAGTTCGGAAGTCACCACTGGCTTGTACTTGGTGCCGAAGTACGCCATGTTGCCGCGGTACACCGCATTGTAGATGGTTACAAACAAAGCCAGGGTATCGGCATCGGTAGGTGCATAACCGTACGCTGTTTCCAGGTAACCACCGATGATGCGCCTCAGGTTGCGCACATGGTCAACATAGGCACCTTCGCCTACAACCAGGATATCGGCATCAAGCCCCTCGCTCAGTGATGGGTCAACCGCATGGATGACCAGATAGCGTCCAGCCTCGCCGGCCCGGAGGGCTCCGGCGGCGATGGACCTGCCCATGGCCCGGCCTATTTCGCGTATCTCCTCGGCCGAATCGATGCGGTCGTGGGGGCCAACATAATTGATGAACTCGATGGTGCGGCCTTCGACTGTCGTGATCTCGGCCTCGTCGACATTGAGGGCAAAGGCAGAGGCGGACAAGGCCATCAGGGCTAGGAAACCCAGAAGCAAGCGTTTGGTCATACAGCATCCTTCCATAACGTGGCGTCCTTGCCTATCGTGGCGCGGACACACTCCTGAGCGCTGTCTCCGCACGGGCTCTCAGGTCCCGCGGGTAATTGCCGACCGCCAGTCTGGCCAAGGCCAAGGCGCCAGCCAGATTATCCAGAGCCCCGTTCGAACGGTACAGCCCTTCTATCGCATCAATGACAGCAGCAGCCGTCCTCGGATCCAGCCCTTCCGAAGCCGCACGGGCAAAAGCATCCTGAGCCATGCCGTCAGGATCCAGTCCTATGGCCGCCACTGCCAAGGCTGCTGCCGCGCGCACCACCGGCTCAGGGTCCCTCTGGAACACTTCTACCAGGACCGGCAAGGCCCGGGTAGATCCCAGCTCACCGAGCGTCTGACAGGCCATAGCCCGTGGAAGCGGCCCCCGGGGTACCGGCCCGGGACTGACAGATCCCGAACCAAAGGGCGCTTCGAAATCCCCCAGTGCCACCGCAGCCGCGTACAGTATGGCGTTCTGAGCTTCCCCACCAATAGTACCCGATTTCAGGGATTTTTCAATATCTGCCAGTCTGGTAAGCAATACGTCGTCATTTACGGCACCAGGGGTCCAGAATGCCTCTTCACGGGCAGCCTGCCTGACAGCCTGCCTGTCCAGCCCCGGGACCACAGACGCCGCCGGGCTGGGCAAGCCACGCTCGAAACGGTAGGCATACATTATCCAGTCGACACCTCCGGAAAAGACTGTACCGCCCGGAGCCATGGCGGGAGGAGTGGCCGGGTTGCGTATGTTCAGTTCACGGTAAAAATCTCCGTCTGTGCCATAGCTGACCGCCCCACCCTTCCAGGTCAGGACGTAGCGGCCATCATAGACCGCAAGAGCTGCCCCCTGGGCTACGAAACCGGTCTTGGCAGGAGTCCGCCAGAGCAGGCCGGCAGGCCCGACCATGGACAGGCTTCCGTCCCTGCCTGCCACAAGGCACTTGTCGTCTGGCACCAGGGCAAATGCAACAGGCAGGGCAGGAGCCTTGAAGGACCACGACAGCTGGCCCTGGGCATCAAGTCTGAAGACCCTGCCATCGGGCAAGGCAAAGGCAAAGGCCTGATCATCTGCAGAAAGCAAGGCTCCCTGTATGGCAGATCCGAGGGCCGGAGAGGTTTCAGAACCGGCAGGAAAGCGCCACAAGGGCTGGCCATCCTGGCTCCAGAGCCTGAGGCTGCCATCGGCAAGCATCAGTACCGGACCGCCGCCAGGACCGGTATGCACCGTACCGGCAGCCTCCAGGGGCAATTCATCACGCCACAAGCGCCTTCCATTAGGTGCGTACGCCGACAGGAACCTGCCTGCCAGCACGTACAGCCTGCCGTCCGGTCCGAAGGACGGCGGTCCGAAGGATGACAGCCCCGATGCCGGTGCGCCTAGATCCAGGGTCCAGACTGTCTGGCCTGCCCGGTTTATCATGGTAAGCATGGATGGTTCTTCGGGAATCACGGCACGGCCGAAGGGGTCACAGGCTATGAAGGCAACCCTGCGGTAGCTGATAGGGCGCCGGCCTATCGCCTTGCCTGCACTGTCAAGGACATACAGAGTGCGGGAATCGGAGATGAACCAGACCCTGGTTCCGCCCACGACCGGCCCCGTGGTCACCACCCCGCCCACAGGAAAACGGAACAGGATCTCCGCCTCCAACTGGCCTCCCGAAGCCGTGGCTCCCGGTGCCTGGGCTTCCGGGCTCTGGTCCCTTGGACTCTGGGCTGCCGCTGGCAGGGGCGAAAAGGCAGCCAAGGCAGCCAGAGCCATGACAAAGCATAGCAGCCTGCGTGACCGACGCTGCAGGCAAAGGCAGCCAGGCCCGACAGCGTCAATCAAGGCAGAACCTCACATACGACTCTACATGCCCGGTCTGCGGGTAGAAATCAAAAATCCGGGCCTGTTCAATGCGGTAGCCGGACGATACCAGCCCGGCGGCATCCCTGGCCAGGGATACCGGATCGCAGGACACATAGCCTATGACCGGCGGTTTCCGCGTGCCCAGCCAGCTGCGAACCACCGGAGCCAGACCCGAACGCGGAGGATCCACCACTACATAGTCGTACTCCGCTTTGGCCTGGGCAGAACTGGTCCATGCCTCCATCCCGGAGGCTGCAAAATCCGCATCCCGGCCGACATTCCTGCAAGCATAGCCTACCGCCTTCATGTCCTGCTCCACGCAGACTACCCTGTCAAAACTGTCCTTCAGGAAGGCACCGAACAGGCCTATGCCGGCATACAGGTCGGCGGCCCTGGCCCCGGACATGCCGTCACATACAGAAGCCACCAAGTGCTCGAGCATTCCCAGATTGCTCTGGAAGAAGCCCTGGATGCCGAACAGGAAGGTCTTGCCGGCCACCTGCACCTGGACCTCGGAATCCTTGCCTTCTACCCACACCCGACTCTGGTCACCGAATGCCACAAAGCGGTTTCTGTCGGCCTGAACCGGACGTGCATGGCGTACCTCTCCCCCGGATCGGATGGAACCGGGGACATGGCCTCCCTTTTCCTGTGCACCCAACCAGTCACGCAGGGTTTTT
>JAVEXH010000284.1:0-4572 GCA_034004175.1 Spirochaetia bacterium | reverse complement strand
CAAGGTTATGCAGCTTCCTTTGCATCAGCTGGGGATTTCACGGCAGGCGGCACGGTATTTGATTTAGCCCTGGCCGTAAAAACCGGACCCTTCCCGGTAGCAGATGACAGGGCCTGGCTGACTGCTGGCGGGCCTGTCGCCTTTGAACGTGCGGACAAGGATTCCAGGCTGGTGCGCTACAAGTATGGTACGGGAAATTTTGCAACAGGAGCCAAGGCCGAGGAACTGGATTCCATCATCTTCAATGATGATGACTACCGGATCCTGTCTTTTGATTCCTCGGGGAAATGGTGGTTTGTCTATGACTACTACTCAGGCAGCTTGTACAAGCTGAGGACGTGGTGGAAATGAAAACTGCAACGTGCTCCCGCCCTGCGGTCGCGGTCGCCCTGTTCCTGGCCCTGCTCCTTGCTTTGGTGGTACCTGCTGGTGCCGATGAAGAAGGTGTCCGGGTGATGTTCCAGTCTTCGGGCAGCCCCGGCTACCCCTGGACCCGGTCTTTGGTTGCTGCTCTGGCCCGCTCTCCGAACTTCGACGCTATCGTAGCTGTGCCCGAAGGAGCCGAGCTGGCCGAGGCTTCGGCCAGACTCCTGTGCGCCCTTGCTGTAGAGGTGGAGAGTCTGGTCCCGGACCAGGGAGATACCCGCTCGGTGTGGAGGATACTCGACCCACTGACTGGGCAGGAGTTGGCAGAGGGGGTAATAGAAGGCCAGCGCCCAACGGAACGTGACCTTGCCGAGTTCTGGTGGATACCCTTGACCACAGCGGCAGAAGAGGCCCTGGGCCGGGTTGCCAAGACCCTGGTACGCATAGAAGGCCAGCCAGGTACGGTCATAACCGGACGTACCGGCAAGGACCGCGGCGGCCTGGCGGAGGGCATCCTGATCATTCCCGAATCAGGATTCATGGACGTTCCACTGCGCGTACCCGGAACCTATCCCTGGCGGGCAACCGTAGCCGGTGCATATCCTGAGAGCGGATACTTCGGTGCCCTGGAACAGGGAGCCGTGCTTGCGATTCCAAACAGGCCTATACGACGATGGACCATCGAGGCCGGCATGACCATGCTCCAGTTCCCTGAGTTGTGGGTGCACTGGAGCCTGTTTGAGGATGCCTTCTACCTGCGCGCCGGCCTGGCCCAGTATCTCTTTGGCCTCTACCTGGTGCGCGAGGAACTGGAACTGGAGCCCCCTCCGGTGATCCTGTCATTGCCGATGATCCTGCCTGGCATCGGCGCCGGTGCTTACTTCCTGCCGCCGGATGCCTTTGTCAGGCCCTACCTGTCGGCGGGTGCCTTTGCCCGGCTGATGCTGATGGAAGAGGCCTTCGGCCTTGACCCGGTGGCCCCCTTCGGCTTGTCATTGGCCGCAGGTGCGGAATGGCGGGCCTTCTCACGGGTGGCCATCTTTGTTGATCTTGGCCTGGCCTGGTATCCCCTTGCCGACAGCTTCCTTATGGCCGCCTCCCGGGGTACCGAAGATAGTGGCCCCATGACGTTTCTTGAACTGGGCCCTACCTTCCTGGAGTTCCCCCTGCTGCGCGTTGGCGCAAGGATACGCTTATGAGCAGAATTGCCGCATCCCGACGTCCGCGTCCTGTCTCCCCGTCGGCTATCGCAAGGGCACCTGGCCTGCTTGCCGCCTGGGCTGGCAGGCTTGCCGTCGGAACAGCCGTGCTTATCCTGGCCACCGCCTGCTGGCTGCCTACCTTTGACCCCGATGTTTCTGGCTCGGAGCTTACCGTGCGCAAACTAGGCGACCCCGTGGCTCAGTTCACCTTGGAGAATTTTGAAGCCGACGAGGCCGAGGCCTTCTGGTTCTTACCACAACGTCTGGAAGTGCCCATGACTGGGCTCTTGATCAGTGAACGTGGTAGCTCCCTTGGCTTCTACGGTGTAGGATTCCAACCAGGATTCGATACTGGATACCTGCTCGCACTCAAGGATCGGCGACAAAATACTTACGGACCTGGTTACTTTGCCCAGATGGCTCCTAATGGTACCTCTGAAGCCTCCATAGTGGCCGAACTGCCTACCATAAACAATATTGACGTGAGCATCTCATCATTTCCTGAGATTCCTTTGGCTGCTGGTACTATTACACTGGGTTTTGGTGCTGTGGCAAGGCCAGGAACAGCTGACTATGAACTGAGCATTGTAGTCTGGGATGCTACGCCGCCTGGACCCCCCTTTTTCGAGATGATTGGGTGGTTTGCGAATCAGCCGGCCTTCACTCCTGCAGGTCCTATAGTCTTTCCAGACGCCTCCAGCGTTACAGTACCAGGCAAATTCCTCTATTCCGTGGGGGACTTCAACTATTTCTATCTTTCCTGCGGCCTGATCGATGGTACCCGTGCCATCTTCCGCTGGTCTGATATAATGATGGCTCCCGTTCAGTTCCCCGAAGACCATGGCCCCTTGATCGGCGGACTGGCGGACGGCCGGCTGCTGGCAGAAAAGGACGGCCTGCTCAGCGTGCTGGACCAGGATCTGGGACTGCTCTTTGCCTTCCGCTCTGGCAGCCTGCGCTTCGTGCACGAGCGCTGGGATGCGGTGGATCTGAAGATGATTACGGTGTTCACGCGGACGCTGTATGTACGGAAAGACGGCGGGGAGGGTACCCTCCGGGTAGAGATCTACGAGATCCCAAGCAGTGAGTTGAAAAAACTAGGAGACTGAACGGGGGCTGGAACCGGGCTGAGGGGCAAGCCCTCAGTGCCGGCTTAAATAAATCCTGGTTTGAGTAAGTCCTGCCTTCAGCGCAGGCTATCCTGTACCACTGACAGGAAGTCCAGCATGGTCTCGTTGCCTGCGTAACGGTCTTCCAGATCCTGGTAGTAACGATCCCGGGTGGCTGTGTCGCGGATGCGTGCAGCACTGTCTACGATATCAGCAGCGTTGTACAGAACCTCGGATTGCCCGGCAAGCTCGTAGGCCGCGAGGTAGGTGGCAATGCGGTCCCGTAGGTCAGGCATGAAGGCCGATACCACCGGGTCACCCAGGAAGGCATCCATCCTGGACCTTCCCTGTACCAGAGCCATTTCGCCTCCGGTGGCCAGGATCCTGTCCTCATCTGCCGCATAGGCACCGTACGCAGACTCTATAGTGGATAGTTGCGCCCGGGCTACTGACAGTTCCGTCTCGATACGGCTCTTCTCGTTCTCCAAGCGGCTCTTCTCGGCCTCGATGGTGTTCTTCTCGGATTCGATACGGTTTTTCTCGGCTGCCAGGTCCAGATATTCCCTGCTTTCGGTAACCGCAACAGCAGAGGCGGGGGGTACGGTGCCGCCGGACGAGCTTTCGTTCTCATCGGTAGCTCCTGGGGTGCTGGTTCTGCCTGATGTGCCGGTTTCCTCGATGGGTGGCCGGTTGGTCAGTTCGTTCAGCCTGGCCAGCTCAACCTGGTTTTCCTGAAGCTGGGTCTGGGCTGTCTCTAGCTGGGCTTGGGCGGCCTCGAGGCGGGCTGTCAGGTTTTCGATCCGTTCCCGGTTATTCTCCCTGGCGGCTTGTAGTTGCTCTGCCAGACTCCGGCCGGCCAGACGCAGGTTCTCGATGGCCTGGGGGGTCTGCTCTGCCAGGGGATACCGTACGAGCAGGGCCGTGTATTCCTGGATGGCCTCAAAGTAACGCTCGGCCTGGAGTTCGGCGTTGGCCGCTTCAAGCAATCCGGCTGCCGCAGTGCTGTCGGCTCTCTGTCTGGTTGCCAGAGCGGCCAGGCCGGCGCGCTCCAGCAGCCGGTTCCAGGTTTGTATGGCCGAGGTTTCTTCGGTTTCGGCTCCGGTAAGCAGTGCCACAAAGGAAGACCGGGCCTGTTCCAGATTGCCGGCACGCAAGCCGGCGTCAAGGGCTGCAATGCTGGCCTTGGTGCCGTCGAGGCGCAATTCGGCCACGTTGGCTCTGGCAATGGCCGCGGCCAGGGCAGTCCTGGTCTCTGCATCGATGAAGGCTGAAGCCTCCTGTAGTTCGCGGCTGGCTGACAAGGCCGATTGGTATGCAGTGGCTGCCGCTGCCCTGTCGCCAGTGGCAAGTGCAGAACGGGCACGCTCAGTGCTGCTCTTTATCTGTGAGATCAGGTCCAGGGCTTCGGAAATGCCGGAGGTATCGGTAGCGGCTTTGGCCTGCTCGGCCAGCACTGCCCGCTCGATGAGATCAACGGCAAACAGGTCGGCTTCGCGCCTGGTACGGAGGGTGGCCAGATTTACTACGCCGGGGTCGGCCAGATAGCTGCGCAGTGCGGTGAGGTTCCGGGCTGCGTCATCGACGCGACCCTCACGGAGAGCCTGACGGGTCGAGGCATAGAGGCCCAGCAATTGGTCTTCGGCGGCCTTGGCCTTGGCCAGATCTTCATTGAGCCGGGCCAGCTGTGCCTGGGCTGTCTGTATGGTTTCGGCGGTTCTGGTGCGCTCGGCTTCCAGAGCCTGGTTGCGTTCATCAAGCTGCTGGCGCAGGGCCTCTTCGCGTTCGCGGGATTCATTGAGGATACGCTGGCGCTCGGTGCTCAGATCAGACAGTTCCTTCTGGAACTCAGCCTTGGCGCTGTCCAGGTTGGCCTGTATGGCGAGGCGATCGGTCTC
>JAVEXH010000283.1:0-4573 GCA_034004175.1 Spirochaetia bacterium | reverse complement strand
GAAGCCGGTGCCGACGTGCCCTACCAGACAGTGGTGGGCCTTCTGGATGCCCTGCGCAGCAACGGCATAGATGCGGTAGGTCTTGCGACCAGCCGGCAGAGGCCTGCTCCATGACGGACGCCCGCACAGCCTGGGTGGAGGCCCAGGACAGGAAGCGCATGTCCCTGTCCTTTGCCATAGCCCTGGGCCTGTACCTGTTCGGCTTTGGTGTATTCGCCTTGTTCGGGCTCTTCCGGGAAGAAGTGGTGTCCGATTATGCGGGACCGGTAATCGTACGACTTGGCAGGGCGGATGGTGCCGAGGTTACACGGCCCACGGAAGCAGATGCCCCGCCCGCCCCGGCTGCCGTGGCCGAGCGTCCAACCCCCGAAACCCTCGTTCCACCCGTACCCGATGCTCCGGTGAATCCGGTTACCGATGCTCCCGTAGTAACCCCAACGCCGACAACCCAGCAGACAGCCACTCCCCGGCCGGTACAGCCGACGGCCCCGGCCCAGCCCATTCCTGCGGTGGTTCCTTCTCCTACGCCTGTGCCGGTTCCTGCCCAGCCTGCCTCCCAGACCCTGCGTGGTTCTGAAACAGGCAATTCATACGACATGACCATAGAGGCCATCTCGGGAACCGCCGGGCGCAGCCTGTACGAGCCGATCTGGCTGTACATGCCCCTACCCTACGAGCTTCCCAATTCGATCTACGCCGCGATACCCGACCGTGCCGGTTTGCCGGTAACTGCATCCCAACGGCGGGAACAGTTTGCCAAAGTCTATGAACTTGCCGGTGGCACCTGGCGGCTCAGGAGAGGACCCATGCCTGGCTCCCAGCCAGTCTACGAGTCCAGGCCTCCGATCTGGGTAATGCTGGAGGATGCCGGTTATGATCTTGAAAAGGCCGAGTACAAGATCATGAACCGCCTGCGGGAGATAACCATCCTGTTCAAGGTATCGCCTTATCATCCTGACCGGGGTGTGACTCTGCAGGAGGTACTTGTAGAACGCAGCTCGGGTATCTCCACTATTGATGATGCGGTGGTGTACGCCTTCAGCAAGGCCCAATTCAGCAACTCGGGTGACAAGCCTATCAACGGTCGGTTGAACTACCGGTTCTGAACTCATCCATTGTCCCGGATCGTAATCCCTTCGGCACGCTGCCAGGTCCGTGAACGCGGGAAAGCCCATAGTCCGGTTTGCACAATGGTTACCGAGGTGTTACGATTGTAGGTAAACCAGAGCAGTGGAGGTCATTGCAAGCATGTCGGTCTTCCTGGCTTCCATCCTTGGCTGTACAACGGTAATACATGTGTTCCTGGCCAGTCTGGGCTTTTCAAGGACACGGGCAAACCCAGGAACACGGGCTTTTGCCTGGTTATGCCTCTGCTGTGCCGTGTATGCCGGAGGCTATATCGGCGAGATCCTGTCCCCCGACCTAGAGACCCTCCTGCGTTTCACCCGGATCCAGTACCTTGGGCTGGCTTTCATACCCGCCTGCATCTTCATCATGGTCATTGAATTCGATGGCCGATGGAACAAAAGCAGGGCAAGGGCCCTCTTCTTCCTGCCATCAGTGATTACCTTTCTACTGGTTCTATTCATAGACCGTCATGCACTCTTCTATGTCTCACCTTCGATGGTGAGGGTAGAAGGCTTGTCGATACTCAGAACCGCCAAGGGGCCTTGGTATTTTGTCCAGCTGGCGTATCTGTACCTGTCCTTTGTTTTTGGCTTGTGGTTGTTCGTAAGTGCCTGGAGCAAGGGAAGCCATGCCAAGAGGGTGCAGGCCAGATACCTGGTTGCCGGAGGCCTGATGCCTTTGATAGGCAATTTCCTCTACCTCTATGTAGGTACTCCCTATGGTCTGGACATAGCACCTGTTACCCTGGCCGGAACGGCGATACTCTTCGCTTTCGGTTTTCTGCGTCATGGAGCTTTTGATCTGGCCCCATTGGCCCGGGATGCTGTCTTTGACCAGATGCGGGACGCCATTGTAGTGGTGGATGAAAAAGACAGGCTGGTGGACTTCAACCGTAGTGCCAGAACGATAATCCCGGGCTTATACGACAAGGTAGCCATCCTCGGGGTGCCGGCTGGTGCAGTCCTCGCGGATTATCCTGAGCTTGCAGCAGCCTTTTCCGATGATCTGGCCAAGGATTTTTTTCTGACGCTGCCTGATGGCTCTGCCAGGCAGTTCCAGGCCCGCCTTTCACGGCTCGAAGACCTTCACAAGAGACATCGTGGACGGGTGCTGACTCTGGTGGATATGACCGAGCGGGCAGCTCTGGAAGCGAGACTCAAGGAGTTGGCACAGGTCGACGAACTGACCGGCCTCCTGAACCGAAGGCATTTCATGGAACTTGCCCGCACCGAACTGGAGCGTGCCAGGCGGTACAACAGGCCGTTCGGGGTAGCCTTGATGGATCTGAACGGGTTCAAGCATATCAATGATACCTGGGGCCATGCGGCTGGTGACGAAGCTCTGCGCCTTGTATCAAGGCTATGCAAGGATTCTCTCCGGGCCTGTGACTTCGTAGGCCGGTATGGCGGCGACGAGTTTGCCTTTGCGTTTCCTGAATGCGATGAAGGGTTGGCGGAGGCGGCTGCAGAAAAGCTGGCCAGGGTTGTTTCCGCAGCTACCCTGACCCTTGGCGGCCAGCTGGTGTTCCTGTCTGCCAGCATTGGAACTGCCGGTGGTACCGGGGCGGCCTGTCCTGATCTCGAGGACATGCTGGCCGCCGCCGACGCGATGATGTACAGGAAAAAGAAAGCCGGCCGGAAAGATGGTTGATCCTGCCGGCCGGCCGCTTGGATACCTCGTATAGCCTATTTGTCCTGATCCACCAACCCGCCCTTGTTCGGGGTCCGGAGTGCCGCGGGACGGGGATTTGCGGGAGCGGTAAGCGCTTCAAGAGCTCCGGCTACCATGCCGTTCTTCGCCGCGGCTGCCGCGTTCGGGTGTATGGCCGAAAGCGGCTCGCGGTCGTTGCCCATGCCGGTAAGCACGGAAACGTGGCTGGCGGGGTAGTTGGCTATGGTCTCGGCAAAGGGTACGAATATCTTCTCGAAGTTGTCTATCACCCAGGCCCTGCGTGACACCGGTCCTGCGGCCTTGAGGGTCTTGAGTGTTACTTCCAGCTGTTCAAGTTCTGCATCGGCCACGGAACGCCAGCCGGCAACTTCCGTCTTGGCTTCCAGGACGGCCCGGGATCGCTCTGCCAGGGCAGGTGAGCTGATCTCGGCCTTGTAGCGGTTGCGGAGCATTTCTATGTTCTGCTTTTCCGCTTCCACTTCGCCCTTGATACCCGAGGCACGGGCCCGGGCTCCGGCGGATTCCTGTTCCACTCCCACCTTCTGGCGCTGGGTTTCCTGGGCCATCTTTACCCGGACATCGGCCTTGAGCCTGTCCAGTTCGTTGTGTATGTCCTTCACCGTAGTTTCAGCCCGCCTGGCCTCGGCCTGCTCGGCACTGGCTGCACGGGCTTCGGCCTGGGCCTGCCTGGCCTTGGTCTCCGCATTGGCAGACTGGATGCGCTTGAGCAGGGCCATGTACAGGTCCGGTTCATCCACCCCCGGCAGGCGATGGTCGTCCACATCGGCGATGTTCATGGTGGTTATCTCCAGGCCGATGTTCTCCAGATCCAGCTTGCACACGTTTATCATCTTGGCAACCAGGGTGTCCTTGTCCTTCATAACCTGCTCGGGGGTCATGCTGGCAATGGAGTCCCTCAGGTGCCCCTCGATGATGTCACCGGCAATCTTGGTGAGGTTTTCCCTGTCCCTGGCCAGGTCCAGGATCCGGGTCACCGCGTGGGAGCGGCCGGACTCGTTGCTGGCTATGGCAAAGGAAACGGTGGCTTTTACGTTCAGGGGTACGATGCCTGCCGCGATGGCGGAGTCAACCACCACTTCTATCGTGATGGGGGTAAGGTCGAACTTGCTGAACTTCTGCAGCAGGGGAATTATGAAAGCCCGCCCGCCGGACAGGGTGCGGAAGCCCTTGTCGCCGCCGGAACCGGTTACAACGCCGAGCTCGTTGCCGCCCACTATCTTCATGTTGGTCAGGAGCTGGATGAGTACGGTTATGGCTACCAGGCCGCCCAGGGCCGCGATGAAGGCTATCATTTCAGACCTCCTTGGGATCCGGCAACGGGCATGGCCAGGCTCTTCACATCGATACCGAAGGCATCGCTGAAGGCAGCCAGGAAATCCGCAAAGGCCCGGGGGCCGCGATTCACCGCTCCCGAGAAACCCTCTTCGTCGTTCATGACCACATAGCTGTCAACCGCGCCGTTCTGGCTGGCCTTGCGGTAGGCTTCAAACAAAGCCGGCAGTTTCTGGGTCAGGAACATGACGCTGGCGGCATCGTCGCCGAAGTCGGCCAGAAGCCTGGCCTTGGCCTTGAGCACTGCGTTGCGGGCGGACTGGCGCACAGCCACGGCATCCCTGTCACCTTCGGCTATGATGTTTGCAGCTTCTTCATTGGCCTCCGCTGCCAGGGTCACCGATGAAGCGTTCTTCAGCTTCTGCAGTTCGATAAGCTCCGCCTGTACCGCAGACTCGCCGGCGTTGCGGGCTTCCGCGAT
>JAVEXH010000282.1:0-4593 GCA_034004175.1 Spirochaetia bacterium | reverse complement strand
ACTCCCAACCAGTCTTCCGGCAATTGGCCAATCGGATTTATTTCAGGGGGTGGAGCCGGATCCCGGCTGGACCAGTATCTGTCCTTGCGGTCAACAACATCGCCGGTCCACCCTTCCTTGGGAAAAAAGTCCAGGGTATCTTCCGGTTCGAATTCATCGATATAAAACGGAAAACGCATGCCGTTACCTTCGAGGAGGCTGACGAACATATTGTCTGCCGGCATCCGCCCACTCAGGATATACCGGACACCGGCATAAACAAGAGGCAGGGAGAGGCGTGAATTGACCAAGCGCAGAACATCACCATGATCATCTGACACAAAGAACCTCCCTCTGCTTGCTGGATAGAATATAGACAATTTAATAAAAACAATCAGCCTGGGCTTGACTTCCTGACTAAATTACTTCAAATTAAAACAACATTTCCAGTTGTCTGGAAATAATCAGTAGTTTCGACCTGCACGAGGTGTACATGGTACCTTCAGCGATGATCAGCATGATGTCATGCGGCATGGTTCGGCCCCGCCGACACTGTGGCGCGATTTCTCGCGACCATCGTTGACGGGGCACCGTTGAAGGGCAGCCAAAGGCAGCCCGGCTTGTTCGCCCTACAGGAGAAACCACATGTCAAACCCTCTTTCTTTTGATACTTCGGCAGTGCACGCCGGTCAGGTTCCCGACCCTGCAACCCAATCACGGGCAGTTCCCCTCTACCGTACCAGTTCGTTCACCTTCAAAAGTGTAGACCATGCTTCGCGGCTTTTTGCATTGAAGGAGCTGGGCAACATCTATTCCAGACTGGGAAATCCTACCAATGAAGTTCTGGAGGCACGGGTTAGTAGCCTTGAAGGCGGCCTAGCCTCGATCTCCGTGTCCTCTGGTACTGCCGCAGTCTTCAATACCATCATCAATATTGCGAAGGCTGGAGACGAGATTGTATCGGCCTCCAATCTGTATGGTGGCACATATTCCATGTTTGATGGAATACTGCCGGATTTCGGCATCACAACCCGTTTTGCGGACATACGTGACCCTGCCAGCGTGGAACAGGCCATCGGAAAAAAGACGCGGCTCATCTATGTGGAAACCATCGGAAATCCGGCTCTTGATGTGGCAGACATACCAGCCATTTCAGCAGTGGCAAAAAAGCATCACCTGCCTCTGGTGGTTGATGGCACCTTCACAACCCCAGCCCTGCTGCGAAGCATCGAGCAGGGAGCTGATATTGTCATCAACTCCCTGACAAAATGGATGGGCGGGCATGGCACGGCGATTGGCGGCATTGTAACCGATGCCGGCAGCTTTGACTGGACAGACAGGAAATTTGAATTGTACAACCGGCCAGAACCTACCTACCATGGACTTAGATGGGCTGCAGATCTGTCCGGCGATCTGGCTAAAGTACCTTTTGCAGTGCGCTTCCGAACCGTTCCCCTGCGCAATCTGGGCTCCTGTCTTGCGCCGGACAGCGCCTGGCAGTTCCTGCAAGGCCTTGAAACCCTGCACCTACGCATGCCCAGACACTGTGATAACGCTCAGGCGGTTGCACGTTTCCTTGAAGGTCATTCAAAGGTGGCCTGGGTACGGTACCCGGGACTTGAAAAAGATCCGTCACATTCAATTGCCTCCCGTGTCCTGAAGAAAGGTTACGGCGGCATGGTGGTTTTCGGTGTGAAGGGTGGTCGCGAGGCTGGGGCCCGTTTCATAGAGGCTCTTCAACTGTTTTCCCATCTGGCCAATGTAGGTGATGCCAAGAGTCTGGCCCTTCACCCCTCCAGCACTTCCCACTCCCAGCTGAGCGACGAGCAGCAGAAGGCCGCCGGCCTGCCTCCCGATCTTGTACGGCTGTCCATAGGCATTGAAGGGCAGACCGATATCCTTGACGACCTCGAGTCTGCCCTGGCCAAGGCCTGAGACCAGGGAGCAACACGATGCCAGTACGCATACCAGACGAGCTCCCAGCCATCAGGGAGCTTGAATCAGAGAATATTTTTGTCATGACCGGCCACCGTGCCCAGACCCAGGACATAAGGACACTGCGCATAGCTGTGCTGAACCTCATGCCGACAAAACTGGTTACCGAGGTCCAATTGCTGCGGCTGCTTGGCAACTCGCCGTTGCAGACAGAAATACGACTGATCCACATGCGATCCCATGATTCGAAGAATGTTCCTGCCGGACATCTTGAATCCTTTTACGAACCTATGGACCAGATACTGCACGAGCGCTTCGACGGCCTGGTGATAACAGGAGCACCAGTGGAGAACCTGCCTTTCGAGGAAGTGGATTACTGGCCAGAGCTTGTCGAACTGATGGACTGGTCTACCACAAATGTCTGGTCCACCCTTCACATCTGCTGGGGTGCCCAGGCCGGTTTGTACCGGCATTACGGCATAGAAAAGCATCCGTTGCCAGCCAAGATGTTCGGGGTGTTCCCTCACCGGCTCCTGGAGCCCAAGGCACCCCTGGTCCGTGGCTTCGACGATGTGTTCATGGCTCCTCACTCCAGGCATACCGGGGTGGATACCGCTGCAATTGCCGCTGCACCGGGTCTTTCCCTGCTGGCCTCCTCAGATGAGGCTGGGGTCTACCTGGCCGCTTCCTACGATGGCAGAAGGGTGTTCGTGACCGGCCATCCGGAATATGACCGGCTGACCCTCAAAGCCGAGTATGACCGTGATGTATCCCGGGGGCTGGAAATCGCGGTACCACGCAATTATTTCCCCGCAGATGATCCAGGGAAGGCTCCGCAGATGTCATGGCGATCCCATGCCCATTTGCTGTATGCCAACTGGCTCAATTACTGTGTTTACCAGGAGACGCCCTATGATCTCAGTGCCCTGGAAACACTTGGCGGTCGATAGCAAGGATTAAACAATGCATGAGATCCGGATATTCATCGCAGGGCTCGGCCATGTTGGCCGGGCGGTACTGGCACTGCTGCAGGAACCATCGTCACCCCGGGTTCTGATCACGGGATTCGCTGATTCCTCAGGGGCAATCTGCTTCACTGAAGCTCTGTCCCCAGGTAAACCAGACACACCCTGGGAAAACGCCATAATCGAAGCAAAAAAAGCAGGCTTGCGCTTGGCTGACCTTGACCTGGATGGCATTTTTAGCCCCGGTCAAGCTTGCTTCCGCCAGAATGTCGAGGAGGCCATTGCGCTTGGCAGGCCGCAGGTTCTGGTGGAGCTGTCTTCCAGCAATACCAGAACCGGTGGCGCGGCTACTGGTCATGCCAAGGCGGCCTTCGCGGTTGGTGCCGATGTGGTCTTTGCCAGCAAAGGGGCTCTTGCAGCAGACTGGGACGCTATCATGGCTGCTGCCGGCACTTCAGGCAGGCAGATACGCTATTCGGCCACGGTAGGCGGTGGCATGCCTGTCATCGATGCAGGAACCTCCTTTGCCAAGGCGAATCCGATACTTTCCATCGAGGCAGTATTGAACGGAACCAGTGTCTATGTACTTTCCCTTATGGAGACGGGTCTGTCCCTGGACGAGGCTGTCAGATCAGCCCAGCAGGCAGGCATGGCAGAGACAGATCCATCTGCGGACCTGGATGGACTTGATGCAGCGGCAAAACTCTGTATACTGGCCAGAGCGGTTATGGGCGGAAACCTGAAGGTGGGAGACGTGAAACGCGAGAGTCTTCGATCTGTGACACGCGCCACATTGTCTGCTGCAATTGCAGCAGGCAGGAGACTCAGGGCAGTAGCCACCCTTGGGCATGACCACAATGGAAGCCTTCAGGCAGAAGTGAAATTGGTGGAAGTATCCATCGACTCTCCCTTGGCCAGAACCGGCTCTGAAAATGCTGTAATTTTCCACTCTCGTTATTCTGGAATCCTTTCCATGATCGGAAAGGGCGCAGGTCCGATGGAAACTGCCCCGGCGGTGATCCGCGACCTGGCCGTACTCTCTGAAAGCTGGTGCAACTGATGACAAAACCCCTGGCCTCCCGTATCCCGACCCCAAGTGGAGGAACGGGCCGGCAGGAACAATTGCGACGTACCAGCTTCGTCTGGACTATCTATCTTCTTCTCGGGCTATTTTCATTTGCCATCTCCATGATAGGTCCAATGGTCCCGTACCTTCAGGATGAAACCGGCATGAGTTATACCCTGGCCGGTCTTCACCAGAGCAGTTTCGCCCTCGGGATGATTACAATGGGCCTGTTTGGCGGCCGGCTGGTTTCCAGGAACAGCATACAGAAATCCCTATGGGGCGGCATGGTTGTGATGATTGTCGGTTTGGGGGTGATGGTGCTGGGGCGAGGTGCATTTTTCAGCCTCTCCGGTGTGTTTGTCATGAGCCTAGGTGGAACTCTGTCACTTTCGGCTATCCAGACCTGCTTTGCCATTGAACCCCGCCCGGTTCGCAGGCAGTTCATCATGGAGGCCAATGTGGTAGCCAGCATCATGACCATGCTGGTGCCCCTTGTGCTGCTTGCCGGAAGTGCGACGTTCCTTGGCTGGCGAATCGTCCTGCCCGTCATGGCGCTGTGCGTGTTAGGGTTTGCATCTTTTGGTGTGACCGCAACCGGCAGGCGTCTGCGGGTGCAACACGATGGACAGCAGAGGAATTCGGGAAAGC
>JAVEXH010000281.1:0-4609 GCA_034004175.1 Spirochaetia bacterium | reverse complement strand
CTGCGGTTCCGGACTGATTCATGTAGCATCCTTGCGGTCGGTGGCCTTGATGGCCCAGACGAAGATGACAGTGGATACGCCGGCCCCTACCGCAGCCTCGGTTATGGCAACATCCGGGGCGTGCAGAATATAGAACAGCAAGGCAGACAACAGGCTTACCACGGACAGTACTATGGTACCTGTCAGCAGATCCCGGGACTCCAGGGCAAACAGGCACAGGACAACAAGGGTCAGCAGGATCAGTTCGATCATGGCTCTTCTCCGCCAAGCTTCTTCCGCAGCCACCACCGCGGCTTGATCCTGTTCATGGGCTTCCAGGGGTCAAGGCCGGCGTTCCAGGCAAAGCGTGCCACTATATGGCTGCCTGTAGGACCGGAAACAAGGAAAAACAGGATGATGACCAGAAGCCTTGAAGTTATGGCCCAGCCAGGAGACAGGATCAAGGCTCCGATGAAGATTGAGAACACCGCCGTAGTACTGCACAAGGAAGAAGCCTGCAGTCTGGCATAGACATCGGGAAACCGGTACAAACCCACGACACCAGCAATGCCGAAGACCACAGCCACTCCGAAGACCACCAGGGCAGCGATGTCCTGAATCATTACTATCATGCTCACTCCCCTCCCATACTGCGATCCTTCAGGAACCGGGTTATTGCCAGAAGCCCCAGGAAGCCGAAAATATCATAGACCAGGGCTACATCCAGGTAGATGGCCCTGCCCTCGCTTACACCTCGCACAACCAGCAAGGCCAGCACCAGGGCTGCCAGTACATTCAAAGCCACCAGTCTGTCGGCTGCCTTTGGTCCAAGAAACAACCGGGGCAGGCAGGCCAGGGCACAGGCAAGTATGAACCATTGCGCTGCAATGAACAGAATGTCCCTCACATCCACACCTTCCGAAGTTTTTCTTCGAAACGACCCTTCACCTGCTCGCCGGCAGCCCGGGAGTGCATGGTGGTGGCCAGGAACCAGTGCACAGTCAGATGATCGTCATTCAGGTCCAGAGCAATGGTTCCCGGAGTAAAGGTGATGGAATTGGCTATGACCATACGGGCAAGGTCTGATTTCAGCCTGGTGCGGAAATGCACAACCCTCGGCGTGGCCTCTCCGGTGACAACAGCCTTCAGCACTTCGACACTGGAGGCGTACATGGACCAGATCAGATACAGCATGAACGTGACCGCATGGAGTGGTCTGGGCATGAAGGACCTGAGGGAGGCTTCGTGGCGGGCAATGAAGACATCATGGGTCAGGGCGGCAATGACGATGGAACCGGCAGCACCGGCAACCAGGGAGTAGGCTTCAAAACTGGCAGTGAACAACAGCCAGACTGCATAGAGGGCAGCGGCCGTTATGGCAAACCGGACAAGGCGCCAGACCCGGGCTGGATTCAATTCATGTATCCCTGGCATAAATCAGCTGGGCGAACGCGGCCGCGTCAACGGCTGCCATGGCCGCTGCCCTGAAGGCATCATCATGCAGGAAACGGGCAAATTTTGACAGCAGTTTCAGGTGCATACCCGCTGCATCCCTGGGGCCAACCATCAGGAAGATCAGAGTGGCTGGTGTCCCGTCCGGCGCTCCGAAATTGACCGGCGACTTGAGCCTGGCGGCTGCAACGGCAGTACTCAGCACTGCTGCCGAATGAGCATGGGGTATGGCACAGGACATTCCCAGACCGGTTGGCGCCAAATCTTCCCGGGTCAACACATCCTTCAGAAGACCATCACGGTCAGCAACTACACCGCTGGCAGCCAGGAGATCCACCAGAACTCCGATGACATCTTCCTTGCTATGAAGGTCCAGATCCACAACGACACAGGCTGGGTCGAGAATGGAACGCAAGCTGATCATGGTCAAACCTCCTCTTCTTCCCGAACCAACCCGGAGGTCCAGTCCACAGGTACCGTAAACATGATGCCGGTTCCCGGATTGTCCAGACCGCCGACAACCTCGTCTACCAGACGCTTCAGAGTCTCCACAACCTGGTCGTTCCGGATGACCGACAGTATCGTCTTGTTGTATGGCTTGTTGCCCTTCATGAATTCCTTGAATCCGGCAAAGAGCGGCACCTCGTAGGCAAGGAAACGGCCCATCCCCTCGGAATCCAGGATGGTTGCCCCGGCTACCCCGGCTTCGACATAGGCTTCAAGCACTTCCTCGAGGAACTCTTCCTTGTTCAGTACGAATACAAGTAGTTTCATGCTTGTCTCCAGAGCAAGTATCCCCGGTATTTCCGGTTTTTGTCAAACGCGGCCTTTTACCGGATCACACAAGGATGGTATTTGTATCCACAATCGGGCAGGGATGGTGCATGGAACCACAATCCTTCAAAACATTGACGCCAGATCATCCCCAAGGTAGTATCCAAACCAACGGAGAAACATCATGGACGATATATACACGGCTCTGAGCCGCCTCGGCGTCATACCGGTCATCAAACTGGAAGATCCGGATTCAGCAGAACAACTCGGCAGGGCCCTGATCGATGGTATGCTGCCTATCGCCGAAGTCACGTTCAGGACAGCCTCTGCAGCCGAGTCAATCAAGCGGCTCAGGAAAAAGGTGCCTGAACTTCTGGTAGGGGCTGGTACGGTGCTGACACTGGAGCAGGCAAAAGCAGCCGTTGAAGCAGGAGCACAATTCGCAGTAACTCCAGGCTTCAATCCACGCATTGTCGACTATTTCAGAGCCACGGGCATTCCCGTCATCCCCGGGGTCAATTCACCCACCCAGGTGGAGATGGGCCTGGAACACGGGCTTCAGCTATTGAAATTCTTTCCCGCCGAAGCCTCGGGTGGTACCCGTATGCTCAAAGCTCTTTTCGGTCCCTACTCCGCAGTGAAGTTCGTGCCTACCGGCGGCATAGATGCCGGGAACCTGCCCGATTACCTGCGTCTGCCCAATGTCGCTGCCTGCGGTGGCAGCTGGATGGTCAAGGAAGAATCCATCTAGCAGGGACGCTACGCCGACATAGCCGCTGCCTGCCGCTTGGCTGTGGAACTGGCTGCTTCATGCCGGGACAAGGTCCAGCCGTAGCCTTGATTACTGCTTACAGGAAATCCTCTCGCTGGGGTGTAAAGGTATCCACAACGATACTGTCTTCCAGGAAGTTCACCCCGTGCTGCACATCGGGGGCTGCGTAGAAACTGTCACCAGGCCCCAAGACCTCGGCCTTGCCACCCATGGTCACTTCTATTTTGCCTGAAACGACATAACTCACCTGTTCATGTCGATGGGCATGGGCAGGAACCTGGGAGCCGGCTGCAAAACGCACCTCCACTGCCATCAGACCACCACCTCGGGCCAGCACCTTGCGCGTCGCGCCGGGAAACAGGTCCTTGGCCTTTACATCCTTGTTTCGCAAAACCATATCAGTCCTCCATCAAAATAGTATGACACTGGGGTCACCATCGGATAATCATGCCGTAAAAAAAATCGAGTCGCAAGGAATGCATTGCACCAGGCAAGCCTGCCCTGCAGATACTCATCGATCCGAGCTTGCCACTATGATGCCGATCAGTATCAGGCCTGCGGCTATGGCATGAGTCAACCCGACAGCCTCTCCGAGGAACAGGTAAGCCAGAATACCGGCAAATATCGGCTGGGAATAATACACGATGCCTGCCCTGCTGGCACCTATCAATTCTATGGCCTTGTTCCAGGAAACAAAGGCAATCAGCGAGGATCCAATGCCAATGTACACGATGGCCGCCAGTGCACCAGGACCGAGTACCAGGGGTGGTGACAGTATCCTCTCGGGCACAAAACCCAGACCAAGGAAGGCCACGCCTACGCCGAAAGTGGCGTACTGGAAGGTCTGAAGGCTGATAGCCTTTGGCCGGTTCCGTACCAGGATGCTGTACACGGCAAAGACGGTGGCTGCAGCCAGCATGAACAGATCCCCGGGAGCAAAGTCCATTACTGCCAGGTCCGACAAGTTGCCACCAGTTATCAGCAACACCAGGCCGGCTACCACCACCACCATGCCCAAGGCGCGCCGCAGGCTTATCTTCTCACCAAAGAAGAAGCGGGAAATGACAATGAGCATCACAGGAAAGGTGATGGAGATAAGCGACAATTTGAGCGCCGTGGTTGTTCGTCCGGCATAGTAGACAAGAGTATTGAAGAGAGAGACACCGAGAAAGCCGGTCATGACCACATAGGCCCAGTGCTGCTTCAGGGCTGCCCTCTCGCGTATGGCGCCTCTCAGGGCAAAAGGGGTAAAGACCAGGAAGGCTACCAGCCACCGCATAAAGCCCAGCGAAATGGGTGGAATGCTGGCCTTGAAGATTCTTGCCACCAGCAAGTTCCCCGACCACAAGGCCGTTGCCAGTATGGCAAACAGGAAACCACGGAAAGGCAGTCGGAAATGAGCAACGGCTTGATCTGCCTTGGTTGAATCCTTGCTTGAACCCTCGATCGAGTCCTTGGCCATATTCACGTGCCGATCCGGCCTTGGCCATGAGTATGTGCATGGGTTCCACCATCCAGGTCAATCCTGGCTAGCACTTCAGCTACCCGTACCAGTGCATCGTCGATAGTGGCGCAGATGTTTTCCTGGCCGATCCGGTCTGAAAACCCTATCGCGTCCAGGGCCTTCCGCGG
>JAVEXH010000280.1:0-4601 GCA_034004175.1 Spirochaetia bacterium | reverse complement strand
TATGCAGAGCTTAGCGGGCATATCACCGTTTCATACCAGGACCCCTTCAGCAACCCCAAACTGGTGGACAGCTTCCTGCAACGTGGCACCAGAATAATCCAGAACGACCTTGCCATTGAATCGGGGGGAGCATTCAAGCGTTTCTCGATAGAAGATATGTATATCTTCAACGAAGCAAAAACCGCGGCAACAGGCATCCGGGCTGAACAGCAGTTGACCAGTGCCATACTCCAGTTGCAGGACAGCCGGGTACCTATCGTACGTTTTACCGACGGCCACAATGAAGCCCCCTCGGAGGCACTCTTCGGACTGTTCTCACAGAACAATTACCAGACCGAGCGCCTTACCATGGCCATCACAGCTCTTGACCAATCAACTGATCTCCTTGTCATTGCATCTCCGGCCCGGGATTTCTCAATCCAGGAAACAGTCGCACTGGATACCTAACTGAACCAGGGTGGCTGCCTCATGGTCTTCATTGGTCCATCGGAGAATCCCTTGCCAAACCTTGAGGCCTTCATGGAACGCTGGGGCATAGTATTCGATGATGAAATCGTCTTTGAACCACGAGCCTATATCTCCGACAACCGCATGAATCTGGTACCCATGTATGCCCAGCACGAGATGAATGTCTATTTCGGTGACAAGCGCTATTTCATGCTTATGCCATCCACCAGAATCTTGAAGCCAGCAGACAACCCCAGCTACGATCTTGATGTCATGACTGTCCTGACCTCTACACCTGAAGCATATTCAAAATCAGGAAGCAGTGCCGGCTACCAGGACAGGGAAGTCGGCGACGCTACCGGTCCCTTCAGCCTGGCCATGACCGCCACAAAAGACATCAGCGGCTTCCTTGCCGCAGCAGCTGCCATCCAGAACCCCGGCAGGAGAGAAACAATACAGGCACGTGTGTTTGCAGCAGGCAGCGTGAATATGTATGCGGATGACATCCTGGGCATGTCCACCTTTGCCAATGGTGATTTTCTGGTGCAGGCCATCAACTGGCTGAATCCCGGGCGGACTGCGGTAAACATTCCAGCCAAGACCATAGCCCCTGCTCCGCTTGGCATACTCCCGGCAGAAGCCGCAACAGCCGGGTTCATCCTGGCTGGTTTGATTCCCCTTGCCATCCTGGCCACAGGAATGATCGTAGCCATAAAGCGGAGACGATCGTGAGGCATTATACAAGAGCGCTGATCCTGAGTTCCATAGCTCTGGTACTCTTCTCGGGACTCCTTGCAATCCTTCTGCTGACGGACAGCAAGGAACCTGCACAGCCTGCGGCCACCGTGCATGAAATAAACTCCTTCAGTGTTACAGAAATATCTGCCGTGGCAGTAAACAATGCTACCGGTGCCTATGGCTTCATCCTTGGCCCGGAGGGTTACATCACCGTGGTACCCGAACAACCGACAGGGGAAGAAGAGTACTCCCAGGACGAGATGAGGGCCTTTGTTTATCTGCTGTCCAGGCTGAGCGCATCACAGGTCATCGATGGCGGCGGGGCGGCGGCTGATTTCGGCCTCGATCAACCGCTTGCACGCGTTTCACTCATCCTGAAGGATTCAAGTACCTTGAGGTTTTTTCTGGGCAGCCAGAGTCCTGTTGACGACAGTTATTACTTCCAGAAGGAAGGTGATCCACGGGTATTTCTGATTGGCAAGACCACCGCAGAACTTATGTTGCGGGCCCGCACTGATTACTGGAACAAGGAATTGCTCCCAGGCATCAATACGGAATCCATGGAACTGCTGCAGAGCATCAGCCTCGCATCAAAAGAATACAGTGCGCGGAACTGGACTCTTGAGCACAGGGGAAATTTCACCTTCCAGCTGGTGGAACCAATCTCCCTGGCCATCAAGACAGACAATGCCTTCTCGATGCTCATACTGCCACTATCCACGCTTCAGCCGGCGCGATTCCTGGGCCTGTCGGAGGATCTTGCACCCTATGGGCTGGACAAACCCGACTATACCCTCACCGTTACCCATGGCGACACAAGCCGGGTACTTCTGTTCTCCCGGGATGGACAAGGTGGGTTCCATGCAAGCCGATCGGGCAAGCCCGGTATATTCAGCTTACCCTCAGACAGTCTGGAATTCCTGAACCTCGGCTATCGTGATATTGTCGGCGACTACATCTACAACGGCAGCATGGCTTCGGTGGATACCATCGAGTTCAGCAGACCATCAGCCGGAATTTCATACCGCCTGACACTGCTCGGCGAAGGTGCACAACTGTACGGAATCCTGGACGGACAGTCCATACCGTATGCCAAGGTGACTGCAGCGTTGACCCCCTTGTACGGGATTGGCATTGTGGGCGAAGCTGGCCGCGACAAAAACAGCATGGATGAAATTCGCAGAGCCACAGGGCAACCAGCCCATGCGATTGTAAATATCACAAAAAGGGATGGAAGCGTCGATACCATCACGTTCCATCCAATGAATGATTCCCTGAGTTATGTGCAGATAAATGGCACTGTCTCATTCACAACCTATACACAGTCAGCACAAACCATCGAGAATGCCTTGCTTGAACTGGCAAACAGCAAAAATTGAAAATCGCCTGCACACGGGCCGGGGAGAAAACAACATGGCGCTAAAGACATACAGTAGAACCAGCAAAGGCAAAGCCAATATCAGCGAAACGGTTTATACACTGCTCTACAAGAATATTGTGAACCTTACCCTTGCACCCGGAACCATGATCAGCGAAATGGATATTGCCGAGCGACTGCAGGTAAGCAGGACTCCGGTCCGCGAAGCATTCATCAAATTGTCAAACGAGGCTCTTGTCAATATCTTTCCGCAGAAGGGAACCTTTGTATCCAAGATAGACCTTTCCCGGGTACAGGAAGAACGATTTCTCCGGGAATCACTTGAACTTGCAGTCCTGGAACGATTCGTGACCGCCCATACGGAAGAAAGCATAGATCGCCTGAAGATGAATCTCAAAAAACAGAAAAGTGCCATCGACCAGAATGACCTGGTTAAATTCATAGACTACGACGATCAGTTCCATGCCATCATGTTCGACGAATCAAGGAAAAATCTTTGTTACGGTATCATCCAGCGTTTTTCAAGCCATTACCGCAGGATCCGTTATCTCTCGCTCCATTTCTCGAAGATATACAACCAGAACATAGAACAGCACCAGGAGATCATAGAAGCTGTAGAGAGACAGGATGCGGGAGAGGCAACAGCCATCCTCAAACGCCATATACGCAAACTCATAATAGAGAAAGACGAGATCTGCGAAAAATATCCGGAGTACTTCCAGCAGGAAGAGCGTTTCATAGGCGATTCTGATATCTTCGAAGCCAGCACTGAATTACAGAAACTGTTGTCCGATTCTTCCCTGTTTGCCATACAGGACAGCACCAGGCCTCTTGCAGCCCTGGAATAAACGAAAGAGGCAACCACCATCATGAAGGTACAAACGTGTACAGAAAGCGGGCACCAATGAACGGTAAACAACTAGTCACTTCCATCCTGAAAAGAGAAAATGTCGAGCGCATGGTCTATGCACCAAACTACTGGCAGTGGTTCTCTCATACTTCTCAACATGGGAAACTGCCAGCCGAACTTGCGCACTGCAAGACCCAGATGGATATGATAAAGCAACTCGGGCTGGATGTGTTCTCACGAAACAGCTATTGCGACCAGAACCGTCGCTGGTTCGGTGGTCTTGCCGATGAAATGATCACTGATGGATCCGTGACCGTTCAGGAACAAAAGGAAGGCCATGATCTCGTTTTCACAAGGACCTATCACACCAGGAAAGGTGATCTACAGGAGCGCCAACGGTATGTATGGGAGGAGTCAACCCTTGTGCAGGAAAAATTCCTGATAGATGATTATGCCCGGCAGCTTCCTCTTCTGGAGGAACTGCTGCAAGCCAGGCACTGGCAGTACCATCACGAGCGTTACCTACGCGAGCAAGACATCATAGCCGACGACGGCATAGTGGTAGCCGGAGAACTTCACAGTCCGCTCAAGATGCTGCATCTACTCATGGGTCCGGTGGAGACGGTTTATTTCATAACCGATCATCCGGAACTGGCCGAGGCTTTCATGAAGCAGAATGAGAAAACCCAGCTTGACCTGGTACGGCAGATGGCTGACGCCGGGGTCAGCGTAATGATGGCTATGGACAATCTGGATACGATGTTCCATCCACCTGCCTACGTAGACCAGTACTGTGCTTCGTTCTACGAGCAGGCCAGCAGCATCTGCCATGAACATGATGCAGCTTTCTTCATACATGCCTGTGGCCAGCAAAAAGACAACCTGAAACTCATCTCGTCATACGGAGTAGACGGGCTTGAAGGCGTTGCCTACCCGCCCCTGGGAGATGTGGAACTTGACCAGGCCATGCGCCTCACCGGAGACCGGTTCATCATAACCGGCGGCATCAGTGCCATGGAGTTCGAAGGGCTGCATGAAAAGGCGGAGATCTTCCAGTACGTGAAGAAGCTCTTTGAACAGATGAAACCCTACGCAAACCGGTTCATGTTCTCTGCCAGCTGCAATACCCCAATCAACGCAAGCTGGGATGCCATACGCTGGTTCAAGGATGCCTGGCTGGAATACGGC
>JAVEXH010000279.1:0-4634 GCA_034004175.1 Spirochaetia bacterium | reverse complement strand
GGGGTATTGTTTCCCTGCGTGACGAGGCACCGGGAACTGTAGCCCTGCACTCCAACCTGATACGGGCGGAAATATTCCTGGATGGGGAGTTCGCCGGCTATACCACAGGAGCCGTGGACCAGCCTTTCATCATCGAGAAAATGGCGCCCGGGCCGCATACGATACGGGTGCATCTTGGCCGCGGCTTCGGCGTGGTAAAGCTGCCCCAGGTGGAATTCGCTGATTGGGAGCTGGCCTTTGACCTGAAGCCAGGAGAACGTAAAGTACTCCGCGACCAGACCCGTGAGCTCAATTGGCTGCTCAGCACCATGCGTAATCTGCTGAGTGAAGATTTCTATTATACTTCCGAGATGTCGACCAAGGCCGCCAGGGTTTACGAAGTATCATTTGTGGATCGTGCCGGTACTGCGGTTCCGGTACGACTGGCGCTCAATCCTTCGGAAAGAAACGGCACTCTCGAACTGGCTCCTGAACTGAACGTGGGCGGGCTTGCCGCAACCTACAGGCTTTCAGGAGCGAAGGGCGAAGAAACCAGCCTGGATGTGACCCTTGGCCTGGTACGCTTCATGGCTACCATCGATATGCGCTATGACAGGACAGAACTTGAATTTGACCTGGATCGTGTGGATATCTGGCAGGGCATGTACAACGAGTAGATCAACCCGCCGGGCTGATTGGCTGATTGGCTGATTGGCTGATTGGCTGGTTGGTTGGCAACCTGGTTAGCTGGCCAGTCTAGACAGCCTGGCGTTTCATCGATGCCAAGTCTTCATAAAATGCAGGATACGACTTGGCCACGCAGTCCTCGCCCTCTATGCCTACCCGCCCGCTTGCGCACAAGCCTGCCACCGCGGCCGCCATGGCAATCCGGTGATCCCCGCGGGAAGATACCACACCCCCGGAAAGCGCTCCGCCGGGAAGGTTGTCCACGCCGGGGATGACAAGTTCATCACCATCCACTTTGAGGACCAGCCCCAGCTTGCCGAACTCTGTTATCAAAGCCTCGGCCCGGTCGCTCTCCTTGTCTCGCAGCCTGGATACGCCCAGGATGCGGCTTTCGCCAACGCAGCGGAGACAGAGGGCCACCAGGGGGGGGAAGAGGTCGGGACAGTCTGTTGCATCAAAGGTAAAACCCCTGAGAGGGGATTTTTCTATGATGATGGCGTTATGGTCCAGCCCAAGCCTGGCTCCAGCCAGAACCAGGGCCTCCAGAATGGCACGGTCCGGCTGGGACGATCGTGCAGAAAGCCCTTCCACCCGCAAGCCAGACCGCAGGCCAGGATCAGTGACTGGCTGGCCGGCTTGGACGCCCGCCGTAGCACCGGCCACCAGCAGGAAGGCCGCACCGCTCCAGTCACCCTCCACGAAGTACTCGCGGCCCTGGTAACCCTTGTTGCCGGTTACAGAAAACCGGGTTAACTCGTCGTCACGATGAATCCCGGCTCCGAAATGCCTCATGATGTCCAGGGTCAGATCCACATAGCCCTTGCTGGCCAGGTTCGTCACCTCGACAACCGAATCTCCTTCTGCACAAGCCAGGGCAATCAGGAGTCCGGTCAGGAACTGGGAGCTTTTCGCGCCGTCCACCCTACCCCGGCCGCCACGCAGGGGACCATGGATCCTCACCGGAGGAAGGTTGCCTTGTGCGGAGCATGTGACACCGAAGGCCTTGAGGGATTCCACGACCATATCCATCGGCCGGCCCCGGAGCGAGCCCTGGGCCTGGAGTTCCACTGGTACAGGCAACAGGGCAGCAATGGCGGAATACATGCGCAGGCACAGCCCTGCCTCGCCACAACTGGCGGCAAGAGCCTCCTTCCAGGTACCTCCGCCTCCAGCCATCCGGCGGATCACATCCATGCCGGCTACCTCAACCCGGTCAGCATGCTGTTGCACCCTGGCTCCCAGGACCTCTGCAACAGCCATTGCGGCACGTGCATCGTCACAGAAGGAGGGGTTGAGGATGACCGAGTTCCCGGCAGCCAGGGCAGCGCAGGCCATGGCACGCTGCATGGCACTCTTGGATGGAGGAGCCTTTACGCTTCCTCCGACAGAAGCTGGTTCAATCCAGAACGGCATACAGTTCCTCCACGATGGCGATGGGACTCTTGCCCTCGGCTTGTACAATTATATCGGCGCACTCACGGTACAGTGGCCGGCGGATGGCATCAAGAGCACACATCCGTTCCAGGACATTTCCATCTGCCAGCAGGGGCCTGACCGCAGGGGGCTTGGCATCAAGACCAGCAGCAGGCTTGGTATCAAGGCCAGCGGTGGGCTTTGTCTTCTGGCCTGCTCCCCTATGAGGCTCCCGGTTCCCGGCAGGATCTGCACGGGCTGCCGCCACCTCCGGGCTCACATCCAGCCAGACCACGGTACAGCGTTCCTTCAGCAGGCTCCTGTTGCCAGGAGCCAGGACACAGCCGCCTCCAGTGGAGAGGATAATCCTGCCGCCCCGTGTGGCACCCTCAAGGGATTCACTCTCCAGTAGCCTGAAGGCCTCTTCTCCATCCAGCCTGAATATCTCGGCGATGGATCGGCCAGTTCCGGCAACTATCTGTTCATCCAGGTCAACAAATGACAGGCCCAGCCGCCTGGCTAGGGCAGAACCAACGGCCGACTTGCCCGAAGCAGGTAGCCCGATCAGGGCTACACACTGCGGTTTTCCTCTTCTTCTGACTGTCCGTTTCTCCATGTCGCATCATACCGGCAGGTAGCATGGAGGTCAACAAACCTGGTTTCCCAACCCTTGCACCGGCCCGCCACACAAGATTGGTGGCAACTCTAGGGTACATAGACGGCATCACTGTTGGCTGTGCCCAGGCTGATTCCCTTGGTTGGTACTATGTGCCAGTCTGGACCGCTGTCACTGTCCACCGATTGCGATGAACGGCAGATGGTCCTGGTGCTGGTGGTTCCTGTAGAGCGGGCACAGTCCTCGGGAGCGGGTTTCAAGCCCTGGATGGCCCAGGCTTCATAAGCCACGATCCCGGCTACCCTGTCACGGAAGACGGCAGTACCGAAACCATCATACTTCGTGTCCGATTCACTGGTTCGTTCACTGTAGGCTACGGCATCCATGATTCCACCTGTCGGCGAGACACTGAGGACCACGACGCCGTTCTTGCCTGAGAGCGAACCAGGCTCATCACTGGCCCAGAAATCACGGGCCACCGACGATGCATCGAGTCCTCCTGAAACGGTGATGTCATCCAGCTCGTCCAGCTCCTCCGGGAGCGCCTGAGGCTTCAGGTGCAGGATGATGAATTCCCCCTGGGCTACAGTGCAGGCAGGAAAGACATAGCGCAGATCGTAGAGGCCAGGGGAGCCTATGAACAGGGTAAGACCCGCAAGGTTTCCAGCTTGATGGACAAATAGTTCAAGGGCATCCGGCCTGGTGGAGCTTCCCTCGGTCAGAAGTTCATTGATGACCAGCCTGGCCGGATCGGCATTGAAACCCCAGTATGGCAGGACAAAACTGGACAGGTTGCCTGCGCTGTCGCTGACCAGACCGGTGAGCACGTACGCCAGTCCAGCGTCCTGGTCTACCTCAAGCACAACCAGGACCGCTTCCGGAGTTGAACCTTCCCCTACCGACAGAATCGCAGCGGCTGGAACGGGGATATATTCACTGTCAACAGGCAAGCCAGCTTCGCCGTCTGCCTGCCCGGCAAGCCGTCCGGCTACAGCAAAGGCCCCGGGATCGACTCGCACGGACTCGTCGAAGACAACAAGAATCTCGGCAGGTCCAATGGCTCCCCAGGTCACCACTGCCGGCGGCTTCAGGTCTCCGGGTTCGAAGATTTCTATCACCGGATCGGGTATACACGATGACAGCGTCAGGACAACGAGAACAAAGGCCAGATTTCTCCTGTCGCGGGTAGCCTTGGTCACCCTAAGCGTATCGATCGCACCAGAAACTGCCATAAGAACCTCCCCGGGTGATGTCTGGAAGTGCGGATTTGGGCACTGACACTTTCCGGAGACCTTACGTCGGGTATAGCATCTACGCTTGCGGTCTTTACAATAAAAAAAGTCCGTGCTACATTGGTCGTATTACTTTCTTTGTGAAAGTAATGCATACCCGAAGAAACGCTGGAGCGAACCATGAACGTTACGGAACGTGCAGAGCTGGAAGGCTTTGCAAAGGAAATCCGGAAACTCGCCATCCGCATGATTGGCGAACTGGGAGTCGGACATATAGGTGGCGCCATGTCCATCTCCGACATACTTGCCGTACTATATGGAAAACACCTGAAGGCAGACCCCAAAAATCCACGGGCTGCCGACCGGGACAGGCTGGTCCTGTCAAAAGGCCATGCCGGCCCTGCCCTGTATGCCGCTCTGGCCGCTAAAGGCTACTTTCCAAAAGACTGGCTGCACACACTGAACCAAGGTGGCACAAAACTGCCAAGCCACTGCGACCGCAATCTGACACCCGGCATCGACATGACCACCGGATCCCTTGGTCAGGGCCTGTCGTCTGCCTGCGGCATAGCAACCGCCCTACGGCTTGACAACAATCCAGCCAAGGTCTTCTGCATCATTGGTGACGGCGAGAGCGACGAGGGCCAGAACTGGGAAGCCGCGATGTTCGCAGCCCACAAGGGTCTGTGCAACCTGATCGCCTTCAC
>JAVEXH010000278.1:0-4667 GCA_034004175.1 Spirochaetia bacterium | reverse complement strand
AGAGCGCCAGGTCGATACGAATCGGTAGCCCCCAGCGGCGCAACTTCAACCATCCCGGGGATATTGACTGGGCCGTTCTTGATATCAGCAGGGCCGGAATCTATGGCTTTTCTGCGCGTCCTCCCCAGGACAACGGCCTTGATACGTACATAGAGCTGTTTGATGCCGCCGGCCAACTCCTGCAGGAAGATGATGATGGCGGAGAGTCCCTGGATTCATACCTGGAAGTGGAACTTGGCGCAGGCCGCTACTACCTGAAGGTCTGGCAGGTTGATGGAGAGATAGCCGGCGACGGCAGCTACACGTTGACAGTCCGAATTCCCTGAACATCAGGCGCAGGGAAGAGTCTTGTTCTGAAACCAGGGGGCATGTGCGCAGGCCTCCTGGTTTCATAGTCGAAGAAGAGTATGCCGGTCTTGGCCCTGACCGCTTCCTTGCCGGTACCCAGGTTATGCACCAGGTAGCAGATGTCGCAACCCCGCCCACCGGGATCGGTTGCGGCTACCTGGATACGCAGCCTGTCGCCCCTGAAGCACTCGGCTTTGTACTCGATGGCGGCGTCGGTCATGATGATTCCACAACCCTCGACATTCTTCTCGCTGTAACCGAAGCTCTCGAGGAACCGTAGCCGCGCCTCCTGGAGTATGGTCAACAGGGAGTCGTTTCCAAGATGTCCGCCATAGTTGATGTAGGCGATTGTCACTTCGATTTCGGTGCTGAACGCAAATGCTTCCGGTAATTCCACTCTGATCCTGGCCAACTGAATCCTCCAATCACAACAGCCCTGCGGCAACCGTCAACAGAATGCAACGATCAAGCAGAACCACCCTGCAACTCTCACCCGACCAGCAGGCTCTCCACCTGGGCATTGTACAGGGACCAGTACACGTCCCTGGCCTTTACCAGTTCGTCGTGGGTGCCCTCTTCCACTACGCCTTCTTCGGTCAGGACAAGGATACGTGCAGCGTGGCGTATGGTTGCCAGGCGGTGGGCTATGATGAAGGTGGTCCGGCCCCTGGAGAGGTCTTCAAGCGACTGGCGTATGGCCAGTTCGCTCAGGGTATCAAGGGAGCTGGTTGCCTCGTCCAGGATGAGTATGGGCGGATCCTTGAGGAACATGCGGGCTATGGCTATGCGCTGTTTCTGGCCGCCGGACAGTTTTACTCCACGCTCGCCGACAAGGGTATCAAAGCCCTGGGGTAGGCCACGGATGAAATCCAGGGCATTGGCCGCCTCGGCGGCTGCTTCTATGGCGGCCCCGTCGGCGTCCAGGCGACCGTAGGCTATGTTATCCCGGACTGTTCCGGAGAACAGGAACACATCCTGCTGTACCAGGCCCACCGCCGAACGGAGGGATGCCAGGGTAACCCTGCGTATGTCCATGCCATCCACCGTGATGGAACCTTCCTCTATTTCGTAGAATCGTGGTATGAGGGAGCATAATGTTGTCTTGCCGGCTCCGGAAGGTCCAACTATGGCAACAGTCTCCCCTGCAGCCACCCGCAGGTTCACCCGGTGCAGTACCCGCTCCCTGCCTTCACCATAACGGAAGCCCACATCCGCAAACTCCACCTCACCCGAGACAGTACCCAGGTCCTGGGCATCCGGTCCATCCTGGATGGACGGTACGGTGTCCATGATCTCGATGAAACGGCCGAAACCGGCAGCGCCTTCCTGGAACATTTCCATGGACCGTACCAAGGTTTCCAGAGGCTGGAAGAAACGGCTGACGAAGAGGGCAAAGGCTATGTAATTACCAATACTGATGGAGCCCTTTATGGCAGCATACCCGCCGCCTGCGAGTACCAGGACCAGGCCGAAATTGGACAGAAAACCGACACCGGAACTGAAATATCCTATAAGCCTGACCGAACGGACCCGGGCATCCCTGAACAGCTGGTTGTCGGTCTCGAAGCGCTGGGTCTCGAAACCCTCGTTGCCAAAGGCTCTTACTACACGTACGCCGGATACGCTTTCTTCAATACGCTCGTTGATGACCGCCATGGCTTCCTTGTTGGCCCGGAAGGCCTTCTTGAAGCGTCTGCGGAAGGAGTACGAGAAGGCAAACATCACCGGCACCACTGCAAAGACCACCAGGGCCAGCCGCCACTCTATGAGCAGCATCATGGTCAGAGACCCTGCCAGCCTCACCGAGGCCATCAGCAGGTCTTCAGGCAGGTGATGGGATATCTCGGCCAGATCAAACAGGTCGCTGACTATGCGGGACATGATCTGGCCGGTCTTGGTATCGTCGAAGAACCGGGTATCCAGTGTGTGCAGATGGCGGTAGATGTCGCCCCTCATGTCGCGCTGGATGTTTACCCCAAGAACATGGCCGTAATAGCCAACAATGAACTCCAAGGCAGCCCTGACGGCATACAACAAGAGTAGAAGCAGACTGAAGCGGCCGAGAGCCGAAAGGTTCCCGGAGGGCACGATGATGTCCACCACCCTGCCGGTAGCCACGGGAAAGACCAGATCTGCCAGAGCAAGGGCCAAGGCGCAGCAGAGGTCCAGAGCCAGAAGCCCTTTGTACGGACCATAATAATGGGTGAATCTTCTGAGCATTTTCATTGCTGACTCAATGTCCTGCAGCCGTCCCAGCCAGGATGCCCAGCTTGAGGAGGCCATCATAGACAAACTGTATGGCCAGACCGGACAGGATCAGACCCATCATGCGTTCCACTACCGAGACACCGGTCTTGCCGAGTATCTTCAATATAAAACCGCTCCCACGCATGGCCAGGTACTCAACCAGCAAGACCGGAATGATGGCTGCGAACAACAGCAAGGTTATGGTAAGCCAGTCGGCAGTTCCCGTGGAATACAGGATGATGGTGGTCACCGCTCCAGGACCTGCTATCATGGGAATGGCAAGCGGGAATACAGCAAGGGAACTGGAATCGTCTTCAGATTCCATTTCCGAAGTCTTGGATCGCTTACGCTGGCCAAAGAGCATGTCCAGGGATATCAGGAAGAACATGGCTCCGCCGGCTATGTAGAAGGCACCTGGGCTTATACCGAAAAAGCTGAGTATGAAGCGGCCGGCAAGGATGAAAACACTCAGGATGAATCCGGCCACCACTATGGCCTTGCCCATCACCGTGCGCCTCTGCACCTGGTCCAGATGGTTGGTCGTGGACAGGAACAGGGGCACGATGCCAATGGGATCAACCACAATCAGGATGGTGAAGAGTATCTGGAAGTACAAGTCAAGCATGCTTGCAGGATAACCATACAGACGATCGGGAACAAGGGGTAGTCCATGAAGTTCCCAGACGACAGTCCTGCCCATGAAGCCTTCTTGCAGGATCATCCGAGGCTTCCCCTATCTTCTGTGGTTTTTCTTGTCTGTGGAAGCTTTCCATTTGACACCTGAGCACGGTACCGGTATTTTGTATGCTTGACTGAGACCGCAGACCCAGGTCTGTCAGGCCATCCCCAGGATCAGGAGTATCATACAATGAGCGCAGGAATAGAATTGACCGCCGCCAATTTCACTACCGAAGTAGAGCAGTCCGGGGTACCGGTACTCGTGGATTTCTGGGCTGAGTGGTGTATGCCGTGCCGCATGATAGGCCCGCATATCGACGATCTGGCCAAGACCTATGCCGGCAAGATAAAGGTAGCCAAGGTGAATGTTGACAACGAGTCGGAACTTGCCGGCCGTTTCAACATCATATCCATACCCACCCTCATCGTCTTCAAGGACGGCAAGGTATACCGCCAGAAAGTTGGCGCTCTGCCCAAGCATGACATCGAGGCGATGTTCAAGGATGTGATCTGAAACCGGTTCAGTGATGGCCCGGCAACCAGGTGCTGAACCGTGCCTGATTGCCGGGCTTCCAGCTCCGACAGCCTCCGATTGCCCTTGCTTCTCCTGGATTCTTCATTTACGGTATGTGCCACCTGACTCCACGTACAGCCTGACCGTTTCAAGGGCTCTTGCCACCCCGCCTTTCCTGAAAAGATCAACGATGAAATCCGGAATACCTGCAGGCGATACCCTGTTGCCATATCTGGCAAGGGTTCGGCCTCCTTCGTAGGGATACAGACGCCAGAAACCCTTGAATTCCTTCAGACCATTGTCGAATTCAGGAGCAAGATCCCAGTGCATGTACAAGGCTGACCAGTCGTACTGATGGGCCAGCCAGAAGCTGGTTCCAACCATGAAAACCCTGACCCGGAATTCAATAAGATCTCTGGACATGGATTTGTACAGAGCCTTGCTGGATTCTGTTTCCCTCAGGTAAAGGTAATGATCCTCGGTCCGATACAGGAGTTTCCATACCTCAGCCGGGGGTTTGTCCAGCAGGAAGGCTGCCTCTATGAGTTCAGACCTGGCATCGGAAGATTCTGCCACCGTGAAGATGATCTGCCCTTGTTCCAATTGCTGAACCTGGCCTGCATCAAGTCCATCGAGTCCATCGGGACCAAAATCAGGCATGGCCACAAGGAGAGCAGGGAAACATAACAGAAAGGCAAGGGTAACCCCGTAGTGCTTGCAGGTCATGTGATTACCATACCGTAACGCTAGCACAAAGAGGCTGTTGCTGTCTCCAGTTTTTTGACGTCCCGGGCAATTGAACTTATACTCTAGTCATGAATCACCGGGACACCATAATCCAGGACATGCATGAAATCCAGGGCAACTCAGGCCGCAACTG
>JAVEXH010000277.1:0-4691 GCA_034004175.1 Spirochaetia bacterium | reverse complement strand
GAAATCGATAGCCTGGAGGACGGATTCACCAAGATCATGGGATACAGCGGCATACCTATCTTTTTAAGCTTCCTCACATCACTTTTGTCTTTCTCTGTCTTGTTCCTGTCCTCTTTCCAGGGGGCGCGCAATCTGGGACTTCTCCTGTTTACTTCACTTGTATTGTCTTTTTTCCTGAGCCTATACTTACTACCTCTGCTGGTGTTGCCGGGCAGAATCAAAAACACGTCAATCGGAGAGAACAATGCGTAGGTTTTTCCTTGGCCTCTTTCTTTTATGCGGAATACAGTTGTTTGCTGCAGATTTAACGATCAAGGATATTCTTGCTAATTTTGACAAAGTTCTTGGCATTCCAACCATTCAAGGCTCATTCAAGGTTCAGCTCATATCCAGGAACGGTGATGTACGGGAAATACAAGCAAGGGCTTACCAGAAACTGATCGGTACTTCCCAGGATAATCGCCTATTCATTTTTGATTTTCCGCCAACTGTGCGGGGTACATCGCTTCTTCTGCATTCCTTCTACGACGGCAGACCGAACAATATGTGGATTTACCTTCCAGCAGTAAAGCGGGTGCGCCGTATAGCTCTTGAAAGCTCAGGCGGTGGTTATTTCATGGGTAGCGACTTTACCTACCGTGATTTGATCTACAACGACAACAACAAAATGAAGATAGAACGACTGCCCGATGCGATCCGGGAGGGAGTGGACAGCTATGCGTTGAAAGTGACTGGCGAGACACCCCAGATACAGCAGGAACACGGATACTCCCATATCATCAGCTATTACGCAAAAGACAATTTCTTCCTTCACTACCGGGAATATTATGATTTCAACGGCGAACTTTTAAAAATATATACGGTGCATGAATATCTGGAATTCGGGCAATACATCTATCCTACCAACGTTTCCATGACGAACGTTCAGAGCAACCACAAATCGTTCCTGCTTGTGGAGAACGTCAGCACGGATGATATTCCGGATGATTATTTTACTACCCGCTATATGCAGAACAACTGAGGACACCACCATGATGATCAAGCGCAACCAGATTGCCGCCACCATCGGACTCGTGTTGATTCTTGCCGCTGTTGTTCCTCTGTCCGCAGACGATTTCCGCTTTACCGGCTTTGTGGATCATTACATCGGCATCGAGCCAACTGAAGGCTCCGAAAACCTGCGGACCAGGATATTCATGGAACCCTGGTTCTCCGGCTCAGTCGGTGATTCAGGCATCAAATGGACCCTGTCTGCCAAGACCTGGGTACAGCCGGTCGGCGAGCCCGAAGCGATATCTCCTGCGGATATCCTCGATGAAGCCTGGTTGTTCATGCCGATAGGACCATTCGACCTGAGTCTGGGTCAGAAGCTCACAGGATACGGCTTTGCCGATGTATTCGGGCCCTTGAATGTGGTGCACGGCGGTAACAGTACACTGCTCAGCCTGGATGATGCATATGACAGCAGCTTGCCCGTGCCAATGATTCAACTGCAGTTCTATCCGAGCTTTGAATCGTCCATCGATCTGGTGTATGTTCCCCTTACCCGTCCTGACTGTGAGCAGATCAACCCGGTATACCTGAGCAGTACCCAGGATACGATAGTGTGGAATACGGATTCGTACATTCTGGACAATCCCCACTCGATTTTCATAAATTACCAGTATTACGGCGAGAAAGCCGACTTCCAGCTCTTCTACGGCTGGTATACCGACCAGGCCCCGGATTTCATCGTGGAGACCATCGACAGTGCGGTCCCGTCAGAGATAACCACTGTCTACAACAAGGCCCAGACCTTCGGCGCGGCATATTCAATCCGGCTAGGGAATGGCACTTTCAGCCAGGATGCGGCCTTCAAATGGACAACAGATTTTGCCGGAACTGATATTGGTGCACGGAATTCGGAACTGACCCTGAACACCCAGTGGCTGGTCAACCTTCCGGGAGATATCCTGAGTCAATATAGTCTGGTCTATTCATACTTCTTCAACCATGGCAACCATGCAACAGGGAGTGATCCCGAAGCAGCCGCCTACATAGCGGAAGCGGTCCAGGACTTCCATACCCAACCCTTGCAGCATATAGCTTTCATAGTGGCTCATTTCGAACAGAGCTTTTTAAGGGAAAAAATGAAAGCCCAACTCAACGTGGCTTACTTCTTCTCTCCGGAAATGTATTTCGCTCCTCGCCTGAGTTATGCGATGACCGACAATTGGACTCTGGAAACAGGGGCGGATATCAATCTGGGTGATCCGTCCGATGCTGCACTCAGGCGGAACCCGAACAACGACAACGTGTACCTTCGACTGGCCTTCCGCTACTGAAATCCGGCTCAGCTGATACAGAGCTTACAGCCAGCAAGCTCTGCACCTTGCCTGAACCAACTTCCCCATAGAGGACATCATCAGGATTCCCTCCTCCCCACAGGAAACCTGATGGTCCAGCTGGTACCACCGTCCCGTGACAAGTGCCAACTGCCACGTAGCTGGTCGGAGAGGGAGACTATCAGCTGAAACCCCAAAGACTTAACGGCTCTCGGTTCGATATCAAGCGGTAGCCCCTTGCCATTGTCTGCGAACACCAGCTCGATGAAACCATCTGAAGTCGTTCGGCTGAGTATGTGGATGGCAGGTTCGGATGTCGTTGCATCAAAAGCATACTTGATGGCATTGGTGAACAGTTCATTGATGATCAAGCCACAGGGAACTGCCGAGTCTATGTCAAGATCGATTGCTTGGAGCTCAAGCGACAACTGTGGAATGAGCGGCCCATACGCGTAGGATGCCATAATCCAATCCACTATGGTGCGTATGTACTCGCCCAGATCAATGTGGGAGAAGTCGTGGGATTCGTACAGGAGTTCGTGGATGGTTGCCATCACCCTTACCCTGTCTATGGATTCCGTGAAGGCACTGTCAACCGTGCCAGAAGCCTGTGATTTCAGGTTGAGCAGGCTTATGATGAGCTGGAGATTGTTCTTTACCCGGTGATGGATCTCCTTGAGCAGAACTTCTTTTTCTTTAAGGTTTGCTGCCATCCTGGCTTCCGCGTCCTTGGACTCGCTGACATCCACAAAGTTGAGGACTATCCAGTCTCCGAAAACGGCGGTGCCACCTATGACTTTCTTTGTACTTCCATCCTGGCAGGCTAGTTCTCCTTCGAAATGGTCCGGGGGAATCCTGCCTTCATACAACAAGGCTAAATGGCCCGCCCAGTGCTCCTGGGCCATCGACCGGATGGCCTCATCCGGGTACATCCGCAGCCACCAGGTACTCAAATCCGGTAAATCCCCAAGGGCCCATCCGAAGGTTCTGGTAACCGAGTGATTGATATGAAAGACGGATTCCTGCCGATCCATTATGATCACCGGTATGGGCATGAAATCCAGAATCCCCTCCAACCTTCGCTCGTTTTCCTGAATACGCTGTTCACGATCCCTGACTGCGGCTACGGCCTCACGATAGCTGTTTGCCAGGGGTGCAAGGTCCTTGAAGCCCTGGTAGTGCAATACGGTGTCGTAGTTGCCTCCTGCCACCGCGGCGACATGGCTATACAGTGATCCGATGTCATGATCAAGGATTCTCAGTATGAAGACTATGAATATAAGAGCCGTCAGACTGCTTGTGATGACCGAAGCAAGAACGGACAACCTCAATGTCCGGGACTGGGCCAACACATCATCTGCTTCCTCCGAAACCATGACCGTCCAGCCGGAGAAGCCCTGAACCGGTGTCCAGCAGACAAGGCGCTGCGGTTCGCCGGGTTTCCAGACAAGCCTTCCTCCAGCCACCCGGTGGGCATCATTTTGATACCAGCCATCCAGCACTACCGAAGACCGTTCCAGGACAAGGCGTGTATCCTGGTGGGCAAAATAGTAGCCATGTTGATCAACAATGGCGATGGTTTCGCTTCCCTGGACCGGAAGCTCCTGTATGTACTTCCCGATGGCCTCAAGGTTGAGGTAGGCAACGGCAGACCCTTTGCTGCCCGACACCGCCATGACTGCGGTAGGCGCAAGATCATCTTCAGCAATGAAAGTGGGCGAAAGATAGGGCAAGCCAGTACCCATGGAGGCAATGAAATATTCCCTGGTCGACGCCTCGAAAAAACGTTCCCATGAGGGGCTGGATGCAAATTCCACCTGCCCTGCGGTATTCACCAATAGTACCGATCTGAAGGCCGGAAACAGGCGGCTGAGAGCCCCGGTTGCCTCCTGGCTCCAGAAACTTCCAGAGCTGGCCAGGTGAAGCGCCTGAAGATACCCGTCGAGAAAGGTTGACATGTCTTTGGCCAGGGTAACAGCCAGCAGCTTGTTCCGGGCCGTTACCTCTGCCTCCATACGTCGGGCAAGTGAGGCACTCACCGCAATGCCGATCATGCTGGTAACAAGCAATATGAAAACAAATCCGGCAGCCAGGGCAGATGAAGCCTTCAACCTGGAACGGAGTGTTATCAGTGCGGGAATCAACTTACCTGACATCATTCTACCTTGCACCATACCTCATGTACCCCTTCAATTTTGATGCAAGCTGCACGGAGTATAGTAAAAACCTCCGACATTGTCCTATCCCAGCCAGTCAGCTTTCCAGCGACAAAGTCACAGGGCATCCTCTTTACCTTCATCAATAATCATGACAAGCTTGCGGTAGTATGCAGTACCTTCTTGCGGCCCTTGTGCTTGCTCCTCTGTC
>JAVEXH010000276.1:0-4720 GCA_034004175.1 Spirochaetia bacterium | reverse complement strand
GGTCTGGGCTGCCTCCAGCGCCATATGCAAGGGTTTGCCATAGCTGATGATGCTTACATCACTGCCTGCCCTGGCAATGGATGCCTTGCCTATGGGTACCGTAAACTCTTCATCGGGAACTTCGCCCTTGAAGCCGTACAGCATTTCTGCTTCCAGTATCACCACCGGATCCTCGTCGCGGATGGCAGACTTCAGCAGTCCGTAGGCATCGGCCGGGGTGGCCGGAGCCACCACCTTCAGGCCTGGAATGTGTGCCCAGTAGCTGGAAAAACTCTGGGAATGCTGGCTGGAAAGGTATTCAGCCGGGCCGTTGGGGCCGCGGAATACTATGGGAACCGACAACTGGCCACCGGACATGTGCCGCATCTTGGCGGCCTCGTTCACCACCTGGTCCAGGGCAAGCAAGGCAAAGTTGTGGGTCATCCATTCCACTATGGGCCTGACGCCGGCCAGGGCAGCCCCTACGCCAAGCCCGGTGAAACCAAGCTCGGTGATGGGAGTATCCAGCACCCGTTCGGGGCCGTACTTGGCCAGAAGCCCTTTGGACACCTTGTAGGCGCCGTCGTATTCGGCCACCTCTTCGCCCATCAAGACCACATTCCCATCCCGGGCCATTTCTTCGTCCATAGCCCGGTTCAGGGCATCCCTGTATGTCAGCAAAGCCATCATGATCTCCTTGTTCCACTGGCGCCGGGCTGCATGAAGAAGGGTTCGCCGGCATAGATGTCCTCATAGAGCGTATGCAGGGCCGGCTCGGGAGAGGCTTCAGCGAAGGCCACTGATTCAGCTACCACAGTAGCGGCTTCCTCGTCCTGCTTTGCGGCCCTGGCCTCATTCCAGGCACCTTCCTTTTTCATCAACTCTTCAAGGATCAGGATGGGATCCTGTCGCTTGTATTCTTCCACCTCTTCACGGGTGCGGTACTTCTGGGGGTCGCTCATTGAGTGGCCCTTGTAGCGGTAGGTACGGGCTTCGATGAGTACCGGCTTGCCTGCACGGGCGTCGGCCAGGGCGCGGGTTGCGACATCGCGTACCGCCATCACATCCATGCCGTCCACCAGTTCGCCGCGGATTCCATACGCAGAAGCCATGAGCGAGAAATCCTCGACTGCCGACACCCGCTTCCAGCTGGTACCCATGCCCCACTGATTGTTTTCACATACGAAAACCGTAGGAAGCTGCCAGATCTTGGCCAGGTTCAGGGCCTCGTGGAAGGCGCCCTGGTGTATGGCGCCATCACCGAAATACACTACCGTAGCTCCGCCGGTCTTTTTGTATTTCTGTGCAAAGGCCACGCCGGTGGCTACCGGTATCTGGGCTCCTACTATGCCGTTGCCGCCAAGGAAGTGCCTGGCCGCGTCAAACAGATGCATCGATCCGCCCTTGCCCCGGGAAGTTCCCGTTACCTTTCCGTATAACTCAGCCATGATGGCCTTTGGATCCATGCCTGCCGAGAGGGCATGGCCATGGTCCCGGTAACCGGTAAGGATATAATCCTTGCTTGAATCCAGGGCACTGGTGAACCCTGCGGCTACCGCTTCCTGCCCATTGTACAAGTGACAGAAACCGCCGATCTTCCGCAGGCCGTACATCTGGCCGGTTTTCTCCTCGAACAAGCGGATCAGGACCATGTCCTTGCGGAGGTTCCAGTACAGGTCGGTTCTGGAGTCCTTCATGATCCTACCTCCTGGCTTACCATGAAGTTTTCTCCAGGCAGGTACAGAGTGGCCCTTTCGATGTAGGTCTCGATGACCACGAGCTTGCCCGGATCGGGGTTGATCTTCCAGAAGTTCTCAAGGCGGCTTCCCAGGTGTTCAAGCACCTCCGCCTTCAGGCGGGGATTGTCCAGGACAGCCGCCCTGCCTCGTACGCTTACAATGCAATCCAGGGATGGGCTCTGGAAACTCCAGGCTACTTTGTCGCCAGCCTCTATCTCCTGTATCTTCCGGGTACCGGCAATGCTTACCGAATACAGGCAGTTGTGTTCCCTCTCAAGGAGGGTCACGGTCATCCAGCGGCTGTCGGGATAGGCATCCGGACCCTGGCTGATGAAAAGCCCGACATGCACATCTCCGACGAGTGAGCGTAACGCTTCAAAGGGTATGCGTTCTTTCATGGTGTTCCTTTCTGTGTGGTGCGGTATATCCAGGAGCGGGACGCATAGGTCTCCGCCAGTTTGTCAACAGCGTCAGTATCGATTACGGCAGGCCAGTCAATTGGCTGTGATCCACCTGTGGCCTCTGCCAGAGCCTTGGCCAGATCCGATGTCTGCAGGCCTTGGTGGAACCAGGTGGCATTCCCCACAGGAGATGGAACAGAGGCTATACCCCGTTGTGATGGGTCTGCAGAAATCTTTCGGATGTATGAAGATTGATGGGCGGCAAGTACCCGCACCAGCAGGTCAAGATCGGCATTCACCAGAAGGGTTCCATGGAACATGAGTATGCCCCGGCCCGCCGCGCTGGCCGTTCCCCCGATCTTGTAGCCCCCTGCCATGATCTCTCCCCGTGAACCGGAGCTGGCTGGTATCCCCAGGTTTCGCAGGACCTCGACCACGATGGCCAGGAGTCCGGCTCTGTCCTCAAGTCCGCCCGGTACTACAAAGGTCCAGTTCAGGTTCCCTTGGTCGTGGAATACAGCACCACCACCGGAAGTCCTGCGGAATACAGGGATGGGCTGACCATCGCTGCCATGGGGTGATAGTTCGTATTCGGGGTGCTGGTTTCTTCCGATTACAACACTGGGTGCATTCACGGAGGTAAGCAGGTAGCCAGGCACATCATTCAGACCGGCTCGCAAGAGTTCCTCCACAGCAATATTGATCGGAGGGTAATCATCGCCTGATCTGAGAGCTTGCAGCCGCGGTTTCATTGGATTGAAGTTAAATAAATCAGTAATGAAAGACAAGCGGAGAGCGGTGTCCCTGAAAATTGAGCGTGCTGTATCCCTGAAAGTTGGGGTAATAAAAAATATCCAGGACAGAAGGGCGGGTATCTGTCAGTCTATGGTCGGAGTGCGCTATTGCCCGGCGAACCAGGGCCTTCTCCCCACCCTTGCCCCCTGGATCCTTCCATCCCTCCGGATCCTGGTGGCCGAGACGATGGATACCGCAATAACCGCAAGTATGATGACCGCACCGCCGGCCAGCGTATTGATACCCGGGCGCTCCCCAATGATCAGGAATACCCACAAGGGATTGAACACTGGTTCCAGTCCCACGATAAGTATGCCTTCCACCGCAGACACACGTTTGATTCCCCAGGAAAAGAAGACGGCGGCCAGGCCGTTCTGCAGGATTCCGAGTACCGCAATGGCAACAAGGGCTTTTACCGTGATGGCTGGGAAGGGCAGGAACAGGGATACCCCCAAGCCTGTTGCAGCCGTGACCAGGTGAGCCAGGATATTGGATTCCAGGGGCGATCCGTCTTTCTGCATCCGCATGAAAATGAAGTAGAAGGCAAAGGTCACTCCAGAGACTACCGCAGCCAGGTCACCCCTGAAGGAGCCACCACCGATGTCTCCAATGAAAAACAGAGCCATGCCTCCGGCTACTGCCACAAACCCAAGCCAGTGCTCCAGTCGCGGACGTTCCTTCAGGATGAAAGCACCCAGGATGCCAGTATATATCGGAGCGCCATACTGAAGGAGTATGGCGTTGGCTGAGGTTGTCACTTTGTTTGCATATATGAACAGCATCATGGTGGCCGCACTGCCCAGGGCCGCACCCCACTGGGCCATGGAGAAGGTAAAACGGGGCTTGCGGGCCACCATCAACAGGAATAGTGCGGAAATGGAACTCCGTCCAAAGGCAATGGCAAAGGGATGCCAGTCCACCAGTTTTATGAACAGTCCGGCCAGACTCCAGCAAAAAGCAGTAGCCGCCAAGGCCAGGATGCCAAGACCGTGTTTTTCATGACGTATTTCCATGGTTTGCATCTTATAGTAGGCAGAGGGCTTGGGCAATATCATCGAAGTACTCCACCGTACCAGTGTCCTGGTATCTGCATTACGACCAGTTCTGTATGTTGACCATTGGCTATCAGGGAACTACCCTTGTCAGTATGGAAAAAACGCTACGCCATGAGCAGGAAGGTATACTTGGATCCCTTCTCAGGTTCATGGCTGTTGCAGGGCTCATAGCGTGGATACCCAGTGTGTGGGCAAGCCTTCTGCATGGATATTTCATCATTGCCACAGTAGACACTCTCGGGTACGGTCTGATTCTGGTGGCTGCATACAGCAAGCGCTTCGGCTTCAACGCCAAGCTTGCAGTACCGGTAGCGGTCTCCATCCTGATCGGTGCAGTTGTGCTGTTCTCCACAGGTCCTCTTGGCGCCGGGTATTTGTGGCTCGTGACAGCCGTTGTCCTGTCAGCTCTCTTCGGACGGACCCTGGTGGTTGTGCTGAGCATTGGAGTTTCTGCTCTGGTAATGATCATCTGGGCTGTGGCGCTGGCTCTTGGCTTTGATGGCAAGGGAAGCGATCCACTGACCGTAGGAATAATCGGCTCGAACCTGCTGCTCATCTGCCTGGCCCTTGCCATCGTGATACGGCTGCTTGTAGACCGACTGGGAGCCAGCATCCTTGAGAGTCGTGGCTATGCCGACCGTCTGGCAGTAGAACTGGCTGAGACAAAGAAGATCAAGCAAGACCTGGAAAGCTCGATCGAAGTAAAAGAGTTCCTGCTCAAGGAGTTGCATCACCGGGTACGAAACAATAT
>JAVEXH010000275.1:2257-4734 GCA_034004175.1 Spirochaetia bacterium | reverse complement strand
GACCACAGCCCTGGCATTGCCCGAGGCTCCGCGTACAACTTCTATTCCGTTGGCTTTGAGAACCCGCACGGCGCCGTCGCCCATGTTGCCGGCCAGCATGAGGGTCACGCCGTCCTTGGCCAGGACAGATGCGATGTCGGTTTTGCAGCCGCAACCGTTGGGGCTGTCCACCCGGCGCTCCGCCTTTACCGTGCCATTCTCTATATCAAAGACGGTGAAGTATTCGCAGTGCCCGAAGTGCGCATCCACGATGCCATCCCTGGTGGGAACTCCTATTTTCTTGTGCATACCGTATTCCTCCTGTTTCACTATCTGCCCGCCTTCTATGCGGAGAGCTTTGCCGTTCAGTATCGCATCGGCGACGGTCCGTCGCCCTTCTTCCACAATCCGCCCGAAAGTCTGACGTGATACTCCCATCTGCCGGGCTGCCGCTTCCTGGTACAGACCTTCAAGGTCGGCCAGGCGCAAGGCCTCGGCTTGGTCTACGGTGAGGATTACTTCCTGCAATTCCCGGGTTGGTACGCCAGCGGGCTTGAAGAAGGGATGGGCCGGATCCAGGCTGCGCACCCTGCGCTCGTTCAGTGGCCTCGGCATTTCAGCTTTCTGATCCGGTGCTTGCAGCCGTGCCAGCCTTGGGCTTGGCAGAGGCAACAGCCAGCTCCACCTCGGCGGCCAGACCGTCGGCTATGCCTTGTATCTCTTTGGGCAGGGTTGCCCAGCGTAGTTCCCTGGCCTGTGCAATTTCTGCCTTCCAGGGGAACCGGGCCAGCAGGGGCAGACCCAGGGCATCCTGGATGGTTGTACCATCCAGAGAATCGAAGAGAGGAATGGCTTCACCACAGTGGGGGCAGGCCATGGAGCCCATGGTCTCCACTACGCCCATCACCGGCGCGTCCACCATGCCAGCCATCTTTACAGCCTTGGATACGATCATGGACACCAGGGACTGCGGGGTTGCAGTGACCACAAGCCCGTCAACGGGGAGCACCTTGAAAGCGGTGATCTGCACGTCGCCAGTGCCGGGCGGGAAGTCCACCACCAGATAGTCCAGCTCGCCCCAGGCGGTATCGTCCCAGAACTGTTCGACAGCTTTTGAAAGCAGGGGGCCACGCCAGACAACTGGTGTAGCCTCTCCGTCTACAAAGAAGTTGATGGATACAACCTTCAGGCCGTTTTCGCTGACGATGGGTACCAGGCGCTGGCCGTCGCTCTCACCCCGGAAGGACGAGAGGCCCATGAGCCTCGGGATACTGGGGCCGGTTATGTCAGCGTCCAGGAGGCCGACTTTGCGGCCCCTGGCAGACAGGGCCTCGGCGAGCAGCACTGCAACGGTGGATTTTCCTACACCGCCCTTGCCGCTGACTACACCTATGACCCGTTTGACCTTGGCGCCGCCTTTTTCATCAGCCCCGCCTATTCCATTGAAAGCCGTAGCATGACAACTTGAATCATTGCTCATATATACTCCTGTGGGAAATAATTGGCATATGCTTGTTTATACTATACTATACTTCTGCAGTATTTTAGGCAAGATGGATGAAGCGGGGTGGCCTTCTGGCTTTGAGGGCTTGCTCCAGGGCCAGTCCTATGCCGACAAGCCTGGCTTCTGACCTGGCGGGGCCGAACAAGGATACCCCTACCGGCAGTTCATGGATGAACCCGGCTGGTATTGTCAGATTGGGGTACCCTGCCACGGCCGGAAGGGATGAGCTGCCGCCCATGAAATGATCGCCTGTCACCAGATCTATCTTCCAGGCTGGTCCGCCCGAAGGTGCCAGGATGGCGTCCAGGTTGCCAGCCCGGATTACCCGGTCTATGCCTTCGTCCCTGGAGAGTCGCCGGCAGGTAGCCAGAGCTTCAGCATATTCCTTGCCCGGTGGTTTGGCTCGATGGGCGCAGGCCTCCAGTATGTCCTGCCCGAACCAGGGCATGGCTTTCGCTGCATTGGCCTGGTTCCAGACAATGATGTCGTCCAGACTGTGGATGGCTCCAGCGGGTCCCCACTGCAGGAGATAGTCTTCCAGGTCTTGCCTGAAATCGTACTGCAGGACAATTTCCTCTGCTTCGGAGAGCTCGTCAGGGCAATCCAGATCCGATTCTTCTACTGTTGCACCCAAGGCTTCCAGGATGCGTATGGCCTGGTTCATAAGGGCGTCCACCCCTGGATGAAAGCCAGCCAGCTTGACGGCGAACCCTATACGTTTGCCTGCAGCATCGGGCAGCATGGGTCTGTCCAGACCGCTGGTCGATAGTTCGCCTGGATTGCCCATTGCCAGGAGCAACTGCAGGGCGTCGGCAAGGTTCCGTGCCAGAGGGCCGGCGGTATCCTGGTGGTGGGAGATGGGTATGATGCCTTCGGCACTTACCAGGCCGAGGCCTGGTTTTATGCCGGCTATGCCGTTGGCCGAGGCCGGGGAGATTATGGAACCGTCTGTTTCAGTGCCCACCGCCAGTACAGACAGGTTGGCAGCCACCGC
>JAVEXH010000275.1:0-2247 GCA_034004175.1 Spirochaetia bacterium | reverse complement strand
AACGGCGGAACCGGAACTGGAGCCGCTGGGGCTGCGATCAAGGACGTAGGGGTTCCTGGTTTGCCCGCCCTCGCTGCTCCAGCCTGAACTGGACAGGGTGGAGCGGAAATTGGCCCACTCACTCAGGTTGGTCTTGCCCAGGACCACCGCGCCGGCCTGCCTGAGCCGTGCGACCAGGGGGGCATCCCTGCCAGGCAGGAATCCTGCAAGGGCCAGAGAACCCGCGGTTGTGGGCATGGAGTCTCCGGTGTTGATGTTGCCCTTGAGGAGCACAGGAATACCGTGCAGGATACCCCGGTACTGGCCGGCCTGGCGCTCCAGATCCAGTGCCCGGGCAGTTTCGTGGGCAGCATCGTTCAGGCAGAGGACGGCCCCGAGAGACGGCCCCTGTTTGTCCAGTTCCTGTATCCGCTGCAGGTAGGCTTCCACCATGCCTGTTGACGACAGGCGGCCAGCGGCCATGGCATCCTGCAGTTGGGCAAGGGTAAGGTCGTCCGCGGGAACCTCCGGAACGACCTCTGTCATGGCACTGCCCGGCGGCTGGTGCTGAACAGGTGGCAGGCTACCTGATGGCCTGGAGAGACCTCCTGCAGGGCAGGTTCCTTCTGGCGGCAGATATCCTGGGCGTACTGGCATCTGCCGGCAAAGCGGCAGATGGGCTTGGGTTCTATAGGAGAAGAAAGTTCCCCCTTCAGGATTATCTTCTTGCCTTGTTTGTGCAGGGTTGGCTCGGGAATGGCCGACAGCAGGGCCTCGGTATACGGATGCACCGGATTGGCGAAGAGCTCTTCGGCCGGACACAATTCCACGATCTTGCCCAGGTACATGACCGCAATGTCGTCCGAGAAATGGTTCACCACTGCCAGGTCATGGGTGATGAACAGGTAGGTAAGGTCAAGCTTCTGCTGCAGCTCATCCATGAGGTTCAGTATCTGGGCACGGATGGATACATCCAGGGCAGAGACCGGTTCGTCACACACGATGAACTTGGTGTCCAGGGACAGAGCTCTGGCTATGCCGACCCGTTGCAGGCGCCCGCCGTCGAGTTCGTGGGGGTACGAATCGGCATACCGGTCTGCCAGACCCACCAGGGCCATAAGCTCGTACACCCGTTCCAGCCTGGCAGCCTTGTCGGTGATCATCCTGTTTATCCGGATGGGCTCCTCGATTATCTCGCTGACACTCATCCGTGGGTCAACCGACGAGAAGGGATCCTGGAAGATTATCTGCATCTCCCGTCTTAGCCGCCTCAGCTGGGCCGGGGGAAGGGCCAGGACATCAACCCCGTTGAAGCGTACCTGGCCACCGCTCGGTTCCAGCAAGCGCAGCAGCAGCCTGCCGGTGGTGGATTTCCCGCATCCCGATTCGCCGACCAGTCCAAGGGTCTTGCCCTTGTGCAGGTCAAAGCTGATATCGTCCACCGCGTGCAGCATGCCGGCGGCGGTATGGAAGTATTTCTTGAGGTTTCTGACAGAGAGTACCGGTTTTCCCATGGCTGCAGCAGTTTCGATGGGATCATTGACTACAGGACCAGTGACGATGGGATCATTCATGGTGGGCCTCCCCGTAGCGGTGGCATTCCACGTGATGGGTGCCTGAGAAATGGTGGCGGTCCGGTTTCCGGGTGCCACATACAGGCATGGCATAGTCGCAGCGGTTCATGAAGGGACAGCCTTCGGGCAGGTTGAAGGGGTCGGGCATAAGCCCCCGGATGGGCTTGAGCTTGGCCTTGCGGTCGCTGATCTTGGGCAGAGAGTTGAATAGGCCTTCGGTGTACGGATGCTTGTGGTCCTCGAAGATGTCCTCGGCAGTGCCGTATTCCACAATCCTGCCGGCATACATGATTGCCACTTCGTCGCACATGTCTGCCACTATTCCCAGGTCATGGGTTATGAGAAGCAGGGACATGCCGAGCTGGGCCTTGAGTTCGGCCATGAGCTTCAGGACCTGGGCCTGTATGGTAACATCAAGGGCTGTCGTCGGTTCGTCGGCAATAAGCAGTTTAGGCCTGCAGGCCAGAGCCATGGCTATGCCGACCCGCTGTTTCATGCCCCCGGAGAACTGGTGGGGATATTCGCCCCGGCGGCCGCTGTCTATACCGACCAGGGCCAGGGCATCGCCGGCCTTGGCCCAGGCGTCCTTCTTTGACAGGCCCTGGTGGATGGAGAATACCTCGGCTATCTGGTCGCCTACGCTCAGCACCGGGTTCAAGGCCGTCATGGGGTCCTGGAAGATCATGGACACCAC
>JAVEXH010000274.1:0-4749 GCA_034004175.1 Spirochaetia bacterium | reverse complement strand
GGCGTCAGCGACAGGATGCTCGGCCGGGTCTTCGACGGTCTTGGCCGACCAATTGATGGCGGTCCGTCCCCCATGGCCGATGCCGAGCCCGATGTGAACGGAAGGCCCATCAACCCGACGGCCCGGGAGTATCCCCGGGACTTCATCCATACCGGCATATCCGTCATATACGGGATGAATACCCTCAACCGAGGCCAGAAGCTACCCATCTTCTCGGGCAATGGCCTGCCCCACAACGAGCTGGCTGCACAGATAGCCAGACAGGCCAGATTGCGGGGCGGCACCAACGACTTTGCGGTGGTGTTTGCCGCCATGGGCGTGAAGCATGACGTAGCGCGTTTCTTTACCCGTTCCTTCGAGGAGACCGGCACCCTGGACAATGTGGCCCTCTTTCTGTCCCTAGCTGACGCACCCTCCATCGAGCGCATCATCACGCCGCGCACCGCCCTGACCCTGGCCGAGCATCTGGCCTATGATCGGGGGTTGCATGTGCTGGTGGTTATGACTGACATGTCCAACTACTGCGAGTCGTTGCGGGAGATATCCACCCTGCGCGGCGAGATTCCATCCCGCAAGGGCTATCCTGGGTACCTGTATTCAGATCTGGCGGAGTTGTACGAGCGCTCTGGCATGCTGCGGGGGGTAAAGGGCTCCATAACCCAGTTGCCCATCCTTACCATGCCCAACGACGACATCTCCCATCCGATACCCGACCTCACCGGCTACATAACCGAGGGCCAGATAGTCTTCGAGCGGGAGATGGGCGGCCGGGGCATCTACCCCCCGGTGGCAGGGCTGCCATCCCTGTCCCGGCTTATGAAGGACGGCATAGGCGAGGGCATGACCCGGGAAGACCACCCCCACCTGGCCAGCCAGCTGTTTGCCGCCTACAGCTATGTGAAGGATGTGCGTAACCTGGCCTCCGTGATCGGCGAGGAGGAACTGACTCCCCTGGATCACCAGTACATGGACTTCGGTGAGTACTTCGAGCGCAGCTTCGTAAGCCAGCGCAAGGACGAGGACCGTACCATAGAGCAGACTCTTGACCTGGGCTGGGAAGCCCTGCGCTTGCTGCCCGCCGAGGAACTGCACCGGGTAACCGAAGAGGAGCTCAACGTGCACTACCACGGGGACTCGCCGGCATGAGGAATGTAGCTCCTACCAAGACCAACCTGATACGCCTCCGGGACGAGCTCAAGTTTGCCAGGATGGGTCACGAGCTGCTGGACCAGAAGCGCAACATCCTGGTGCTTGAACTGCTGAACCTGGTGGACCAGGCGGTGGAATACGAGGCCAAGGTAGACGCAGCCCTGGCCAAGGCCTATGCGGGTCTTGAGGATGCGGTACTGGCCATGGGGCGGCTCAAGGTAGGGGCCCTGGCAAGCGCCGTTGACCTGCGCTCGTCCATGAGCATCAAGCAGCGGCGGGTCATGGGTGTGGCCTTGCCGGTGGTGGAGACCTCCTTTGTGGACGGGGCACCCTATTACAGCCCGATGGACACCAGTGCCAGCATGGACGGCGCAGTAGTGGCCTTCCGCGATGCCCTTGGGCTGCTGGGGCGGATGGCCGAACTCAAGGTGTCCATAGTCAGGCTGGCCCGGGAAGTACGCAAGACCATACGCAAGGTGAACGCCCTGGAGAAGATTGCCATACCCGAACTGGATGAATCCCTGCATTATATACAGAACAGGCTGGAAGAGAGCGAGCGCGACATGTTCGTCCTCATGAAGATGGTAAAAGACAGGTTGTCTAAACAGGTTCCGGAGGTACCCCAAGGATGACGAGACCCATACGCAAGATCATGGTCTACGTCGATGGCTCGGAGCAGTCGATCACCGCGGCCCAGTACGCCATAGTACTGGCCAAGGCCCTTGGCGCCGAATTGTGCGCTCTCTATGTGGTGGATACCAGGGCTCTGGCAGAACTGGTAAAGTCCAGGATCTTCCTGGAGGCGGAGCAGGACGAGTACCGGCGCGACCTTGACGGCGATGCCAGTCGTTACCTGAACCACGTACGCGAACTGGCCCGCCGCAAGGGTGTACCGGTTACCACCGAGAAATCCAGCGGTGCCGTACACGTCGAAATAAAGGCAAAAATCACCGAACTGGAAATCGACCTGCTGGTGCTCGGCGAGATTTCGCAGATCCGCAGCAGACGGGATGAACTGTACAACGAAACCGAGCGGGCCATGCGCAATGCTCAGTGCCCGGTTCTCGTCGCCAAGGGCGAGGACAAGATCTGGGACCTTTACGAGGCACTTGATTAACCAGGAGGATGACCATGGCTTTGATTGATTTGATAGAAGAATCCGTTGTCCGTGCGCCGGTGAAGGCGACAGGCAAGGAAGAGGTCATCCGCGAACTGGTGGATGTTCTGGTTGAGGCAGGCAAGATAACCGATGCCCGGACAGTCCTGCAGGCAGTGCTTGACCGGGAGGCAAAGGGTTCAACCGGGCTGGCAGACGGTATTGCGGTTCCCCACGGCAAGACGCCGGCTGCCCGGGAACTGACCATAGCCATAGGTGTCTCTCCGGACGGCATAGAATTCGGGTCGATGGACGGCCAGCCTGCCAGGCTGTTCTTCCTGATCCTGGCCCCGCCCGACCAGACCGGCCCCCACATAGAGGCTCTGGCCGAGATTGCAAGGATGTCACGGTCCAAGGCCTTCTGCTCCTCCCTGGTAGCCTGCCGCAGCGCAGCCGAACTGGTGCGCATGTTCAAGGATGAATAGGTTGCCCGGGAATCGCGTACGGGATTATCGGGCAGCCCTTGCAGACAGATGAACCTGGTTTCAGACAGAAGCCTTTCCCCACCTTGACCCTGTGGCCCACGGCGGCGGATAATGCACTCCCATGAAGAAACTAATCTTCGTGACCGGCGGCGTGTGTTCGTCGCTTGGCAAGGGCATAACCGCATCGTCCCTGGGCAGCCTCCTGGAGGCCAGGGGACTTTCGGTTCGTATGATGAAGATCGACCCGTATCTGAATGTAGATGCGGGCACGATGAACCCCTATCAGCATGGCGAAGTGTATGTAACCGATGACGGGGCCGAGACCGACCTCGACCTTGGCAATTACGCACGGTTCACCAATGCTCCCATCTCCAAGGCCAATTCCATCACCACAGGCCAGGTATACCGGGAGGTCATAAACAAGGAACGCGAAGGCCGCTTCCTTGGCAAGACCGTCCAGGTGGTGCCCCACATAACCGACGAGATCAAGGCACGCATCGTAGCCGTGGGCAAGGACCCTGATGTCGATGTGACCATCGTAGAAGTCGGAGGCACAGTGGGTGACATGGAGAGCATCCCCTTCCTTGAAGCCGCCAGGCAGCTCATCCATGAGTACGGCCGCACTGATGCCACCAGTGTCCACGTGACCCTGGTGCCGGAAGTGAGTGGCGGGGAGCTCAAGACCAAGCCGACCCAGCATTCCGTAAAGGAATTGCAGGAAGTGGGTATCCAGCCCGATGTCCTGGTGTGCCGTTCCGACACAGGTCTGGACGAGTCGCTACGGCGCAAGCTGGCGGCCTTCACCAACGTGGAGTACGAAGGCGTCATCTCTGCCCACAATGTGGCCAGCATCTACGAGATACCACTGGTGTTCCACGAGCAGGGCCTGGACCAGTTCCTGCTCAAGCGTATGAATGTGGAGAGCCGCCATGCGGATCTCCGGATCTGGAAGGAAGTGGTCCGGAAGGTTCGGGAACCCAAGCACCAGGTACGTATCGGTGTGGTGGGCAAATACATGGATCTGGTTGACGCTTACAAGTCGGTCTGGGAGGCTCTGGGCCACGGTGGCATAGCCAATGACGCGGGAGTGGAGATCATCCGCATCGATTCCAGTCGCTTCGAGGCCCCGGATGCCGATCATGGAAGTATACTAAAGGATGTGGACGGCATACTGATTCCCGGTGGTTTCGGCCAGCGTGGCATAAACGGTATGGTTTCGGCTGCCCGCTGGGCCAGGGAGAACAAACTGCCCTGCTTCGGTATCTGTCTGGGCATGCAGATCATGGCCATAGAATGGGGGCGCGATGTGCTTGGTTGGGACGACGCGGATTCAGCGGAGTTCAACCAGGATACGGCCCATCCAGTGGTAAGCTTGCTTGAAGACCAGGTGGATGTAAAGAATTTCGGGGGAACCATGAGGCTTGGTCGGAATGATACCCTTTTCAAGGATGGCTCCAGACCAGCTCTGGCCTATGGCTCCACCCTTGTTTCGGAGCGCCATCGCCACCGGTATGAGTTCTCCAACGCCTGCCGGGCAGACTATGAAAAATCCGGCATGATAATCGCAGGTCTTACTCCTGACGGCGAACTGGTGGAGAGCCTCGAATGGCCTGAACATCCCTGGGGTGTGGGCGTGCAGTTCCACCCGGAGTTCAAGTCCCGGCCGGTAGCCCCTCATCCCTTGTTTGCCGCTTTTGTGAAAGCATCTGTGGAGTACGGCAGGAAGCGTGGCTAGATTGAAATCATCGGGTCATCGTTTGCTCCTGCTGGTGCTGGCCAGTCTCGGTCTGATCCTCTCATGCAGCCTGGATTATGGGGCAGCTTTGGGTGAGGAGCTGGACGAGCGCATACCCGATACGGTGATTTTCGATTTTGTGCATACCATAGTGGAAAACGGCAGTCCACGGTTCCGCCTGTCAGCGCAGCGGGCGGAGTCTTTCCGCTCCGTCCGTACCCTCAGACTGGTGGGTGTGAGCTTTGTGGAATACGAGCGGGTGGCTCCTGGTCCGGACGGCACCC
>JAVEXH010000273.1:0-4751 GCA_034004175.1 Spirochaetia bacterium | reverse complement strand
CTGGCCATGGGTTGTGTGGTGGGGAATGCTTTTCTTCAGGCTTTCTGAAGGTGCATCTACGGGTGCAACTAAAGGTAACTCGGAAACCGCTCGTCCTGTTTTGCAAAGAATCTGAATTCCGGAGTGTTGTATGGACGATTTGTACACGGTAGACGGGAAGTTCTGGGTCAGTCCCTACAACTTCAGACCTGAAGTGTTATCGGCAAGCAAGGCGCCGCAGACTGTGGAAATACATGACGCGACTCTCCGGGATGGCGAGCAGACGCCAGGTGTCGTGTTCCGCAAGGAACACAAGGTTGCCATAGCCAAAGCTCTTGATGCTGTGGGTGTCCACCGTATCGAGGCTGGCATGCCTGCTGTTTCCACTGAGGATTTTGCGGCAATACAGGAAATCTCGGCTCTTGGGCTCAGGTCGAAGATCTTTACCTTTGCACGAGCCATGAACGAGGATGTGGATGCCGCGGTGGCTTGTGGTGCCCATGGTGTGGTCATAGAAGTTCCCATCGGTTATCCCAAGCTGGTGCATCAGTTCAAGTGGACCTGGGAAGATGTGCTGCGTAAGAGCGTGCCGGTCATCAACTACGCCAAGTCCAAGGGGCTGTACGCGGTATTCTTCCCCTATGATGCAACCAGGGCCAGGGAACAGGATATCGACGATCTGCTCTCGGGCATCATGAAGGAATCCAACCCTGATTCCATAGGGCTTGTGGATACCATGGGTTGCGCCACCCCGGCTGCCATTGGCTATCTGACCAGAAAGTATATCGCTCTGACTGGCCTGCCGGTAGAGGTGCATACCCACAACGATTTCGGTATGGCGGTAGCTGCCGAACTGGCCGGTGTAGAGGCCGGAGCCTCCGTTGTGCACTCCTGCGTCAACGGCCTGGGAGAGCGCACAGGCAATGCATCGCTTGAAGAACTGATCCTGGCTCTGGAGTTGTTGTATGGCAAGACAACTGGCTGCGACATTGCGGGTCTTGGCGTCTTGTCGACTCTGGTTGAGGAAATCAGCGGCATCAAACTGGCCCAGAACAAGCCGGTGGTAGGTACAGAGAATTACACCAGGGAATCCGGCATCGGTGTGAACCTGGTGGTGGAACAGCCTCTGGCCATGTTTGCCACCCACCCGGCCTTGTTCGGCCGCACGGGAAAGATTGTCCTGGGCAAGAAGAGCGGCAAACCATCGGTGATGTACAAACTGGCTGAACTTGGTCTGGACGAGCTTGACGAAGTCAAGGTGTCTGATGTACTGGCTGATGTCAAAAGGCTTGGGAACGAAAAGCGTGGTCTGGTGACTGATGATGAATTCAGATTGATTGTGAAGAGGATCAGGGCAGTTCACTGAGGTAGACATGACCGTTGCTGTATTCGTGGAAGCCGAAGCAGGCAGCCGTGGCAAGGGACTGTGCGATGGGTCCACCTTTGCACGCAAAGGCGCGCGAAGGACTTTGATGCCCTATCCATCCTGCCTGTCGTAAAAGCAGAATCCATAGTAACCGGCAGACTTGAGTCTGGAAATCCAGCCAGCTGAAAAGCTGGCTGATCAGAATGACTGCGTGTGGATTCTACTCTCCTGGGGTTATAGTATCAAATTCATAAAAATTAAAAAATATTGACAATAAACATTTGTAAACATAAAATACCATAATTCCGGATGGGTACTGTTGGAGGTCAAAAAATGAGGAAATGTATTTTTTCTACATTATTCGGATCAATCCTGATCCTTACATCGGTAACTCTCTCGTGCGTAAGTACGCCCAGAAATGATACCGATGCAGACAATGCCGCAATAGAAAAAGTCTGGGATGCCTATGCAGATGGTTCTACCCTGCGTCTTGTCGGGAAATTTCTGGATATCCTTGCCCGGCAGCCTGACGGTTCCTGGAAGATTACCCGAGATTGTTTCAATTTTGACGGGCCGCCGGTTCCGGTGGCAAAGTAAGGTGCTGACAGGGTAGGCTGTATAAGCAGTTGAACCCATCCGGAATGTTGTGGGTATTCACCTTTTATCCATACGGTCACGTATACCATGACTTGGTTTACTCTGCTGTTCCGGCTCAAGGCAACATTTGACCGGTTCAGGTTGAGTATGGCACGGTTCATCAGATTTATTTTGACCTCCAGAATCGACAGTCATAGAATGCAGTATCAATCTCAGGAGGTCTTCTGATGAAACGTTTATTGGTTTCCGTCTTGCTCATCGCATGCACCACGATGGTCTTCGCTACAGGTGTCAATGAAAGCGCTGCTCCCGTGGCAGATACAGGTCACGGCGAAACCGAATTGGTCGTCTACAGCACGATTTTTGCCGAGTATGCAGAAGCAATGAAGGCAGGATTCGAGGCTCTGCATCCTGGTGTAACAGTCAATGTGTTGAATCCAGGCGGTACAGAAGCCATGTTCAAGAAACTGGAATCGGAAGCTGCCAATCCGCAGGCCGATGTCGTGCATGCTGGTTCGATGATCAACTATCAGCACGCAATCACAATGGGTCTTCTGGAGCCGTATGCTCCACAGGAACCCGGTTTCAAGCCTTCCATACCTGTAGGTGGCAGCAAGCTTGAGTTGAGTCATCCTGAAAATTATTACCATGTCTGGTCCTTGATGTTCACTGGTGTCATGTACAACAAGCAGGTACTCGAGCGGTACAATCTGCCTGTTCCCAGGACATACAAGGATTTGACCAATCCGGTTTACAAAGACCAGATAATCAGTGCAGATCCCTTGAAATCTTCAACCGCTAGTTCAAACGTCATAGCAATGCTGCAAATTTACGGGAACGAGGCTCCTTCCCTATGGGAAGGTATCAATGCCAACCTGCCTTACTATTCGGGTTCCAGTTCACGTATTTACACCTTGGTCAGCAAGGGTGAGTTTGCCATGGCCATTGGTCTCTCCCGCCCGGCCCTGGTTGCCATGGGAGAAGGATATCCTGTCGGATTCCTGTTCCCTGAAGATGGAAGCCAGGTATATGATAATTCCATGGCTTTGGTAAAAGGTGCCAAACACCCCAACCTGGCAAAAGAGTTCATCGACTACATCCTGAGTGATGAAATGCAACTCAAGGGTGCAGAATACCTCTACATTCCTGTGAAGCAGGGAGTGATGGATCCATCATTGCCAGTCAGCCTCGAAAGTGTGACAAAGGATATGGGCACCATCTATGCTCCTGATCCTGCCCTTGCCGAGGAGAATCGTGAACTGATACAAAATACCTTTGGCGAATACATCAGAACCAAGGGAACAAAATAATTGCAATCCGGCCCGTACCACGACTTGATCGAGGTGCGGGCCAGTGATGTCTATGGAGTACATAGTGAAGAAAGCCTACGTATTTTCCTGGTTCCATATAGCCTATGCAGTAGCGACGCTCTTTCTGGTACTGTTTCTGGTGCTACCAATCATTAAACTGTTCACCGGATCATTCAGCATGGTTTTTGCAAGTGAAAACCCTCTGCCTGCAGGTTTCTTCTCTTATCTCTTGCGTGTTACAGGCAATACGTTGCGCATGGCCTTGCTTACCACTGGATTCGCTGTTCTTATTGCCATACCACTTGGATTCCTTATCGCAAAACTGCAAATTCCGGGAGCTTCCATTTTTCTGGGAGTCCTTTCGATACCATTGATAACCCCGGCGTTCATCTCCAGCTTTGCCACAATCATATTGCTGGGCAATAGCGGTGTGATAACCATGTTCTTTGAATTGATCGGAGTCAAACTTCCTTCCATCTATGGTCTTCGTGGTCTGGTTATCACACAGGTACTGCATGCCATGCCTTATGCGTTGCTGCTTATCATAACCGGACTTAAGACTGTCCCCCGCCATCTTGAGGAAGCGTCAATGTCTTTGGGGAACAGTACACTTGTAACCCAGTTTTCCATCGTGCTTCCCTACATTTCACCGCACATCCTCATGGCAGCACTTATGGTATTCCTTACTTCAATGGGTGATGTCGGTGGTCCCTTGATCATCGGTGGTAGCTACCAGGTTATTTCCACCGGAATATACAATAACTTCATTACCTACATGGGTGATGAACGTATTCCTATCATCTTCGGGGCCTGGACTCTGGTATTGTCGTTCATTCTGTTGTTCATCGTAAGCAGGCTTATGAGGCTGACCGAGGTGAAGCACAGATTCAGGATAGGCCAGATGACATATGATCGTCCAAAAGCACGAAAAGCGGGATTGGTTCTATTGGTATTCGTTTCCTTGCTGTTCATGGCCCCTTATATTGCAATTCTCATACAATCCTTTGGAACCATCTGGGCTTATGATTGGTTGCCCAGGGAGTTCACAACCAACAATTACGTCAAGGCGCTAAGTGATATAGTGCCGATCCGGAATACAATCATCCTGCTGATGACAGTCACCCCGATTCTGGTGATACTCAGTGTGGTATTTGCTCATATGTTCAAAAACCAGAAATTGATGCGCTGGCTAAATTATCTTACCTTGTTGCCATTCACCATTCCTGGAGTAATCATCGCTGTAAGTCTGTTGCAGACTTACTCAGGGGTCTCGTTGGGACGCAGGGATCTGATCGCTTCGGTATACATCCTGATCATAGCGATAAGCGTCCGACGGCTTCCCTTTGTACTGAAGATCATAGAAGCAGGTTTTTCAAAAATCGACGATTCCCAGCAGGAGGCTGCATTCCGCCTGGGGGCTTCAGACGTCAAGGCCTTTTTCTCTGTCCTGCTTCCACAATTGAAGCCGGCAATCTCCATGGCCATAGTAATTGGTATGA
>JAVEXH010000272.1:0-4761 GCA_034004175.1 Spirochaetia bacterium | reverse complement strand
CCGGCCAGTATCATGCCACTCAGGGCTCCTGTGATGCGCCCCGCCCGGGGTTGCAGTATCAGCAGGAATTGCTGGATGGCCTGCCGGTCAGGAAGGCGCGGCAGTCTGAAGAAAGCCATTACCGGGCATGGGAGGCGATGTGCGCCGACAGGAACAGGGACAGTGCGGTGCAGGTACCCAGAAAGGCAAGCCAGACTGGCAGATACAGCTGTCCGGCTATTGAATGTGCCAGTGCTTCTGCCATGAATCTGCCAAACCGGCCAGCCAGGCCTATGGGAACCAGAGTCAAGGCTACCATGAACGGGGCGCCAAGAAGGCTTCGCACCATGCCCAGGGGTTGTTCCGGCCTGAAGCGGAACCCCATAGCCACTCCGAGCAATACCAGCATGACGGCAACAAAGGGATAGGCGCTCCGCACAGCCAGTTCAGCCATCAAAGGGGCTTCGGGTATGCCGAAAAGGGCTGCCTGGGCAATGTCGGTGGCCAGCACTGCAAGTGGTATGTCTGCCGGGTTGCCGGACATTCTGAAGGCTACCAAGGCAGCCGATTCATCGAAGGGCAGGGTAATGACATGTCTGGTCACTGGATCCTGCCCGCCCACGGAGTAGGTGGCCTCATGCACGGAGTAAGGATCCACACGGTCCACGGCGCGAACCATGAGCGTGGTGCCTTTCAAACGGGCAAAAGGTGCCACCAGCGACAGGGGCTCTGAGCCAGTCCGGGTCAGTCGCAGGTCTCTGAAGTATATACCGTCCGCAGAAGCGGCAGTTCCTGAAGCCAGCAGGCTCAGCTCTCCGTCGGGTACTTGGTAGGATATGGCAAATTCACGCTCGATGGACTGCGAGAAGGCCTTTACATCCTCATCGAGGAAAAAGGAGATGCTTTGCAGGCCGGTGGCACTCCGCTGCAGATAGTTGGCAACATCGGGGTCATCGGGGTTCCCGATGGCCAATTCATTGAATATCCGGTACGCTGCAAGGAAGTCTCCCTCATTGAACCTGCTGTAGGCATATAATTTGCGTTCATACAATTGTCTGGCTATCGTCTCTTCGGGAGCCGGTCCGGTGGTCTGCATGGCTCGCCAGCTTTCATCTACCAGCCTTCGTACTTCCAGCCTGTTGGGGAACAGGGCAGCAGACCGTTTTGCCAGATAATGAGCTTCTATGTAGCGGCCTGCATCCATTTCTTCAAGGGCTTCCAGATAGAAACGGTTTGCGGCAAATTGCAGCCCCTGTTCCGAGTCTGGGGGTTCGGCTGGAATCAGGTCTGGTACATAATGGGACTCGACGATGGCCTGTTTGATCAGATCGTTCAACTTCACATAACGTTCTTCATTAGGATCCATCCCCCGGATTGCAAGAAGGATCTTGTCCGCCTTCTGGAAATCTCCTGCCTCGTACGCGCGCATAGAACTTTGTAGCGAAGCTTCGAAGAGGGCGCTCGATGCTTCGAACCAGCTTTTTCGCTCGGTTATACCCGGTACAAGCAGAAGCTGGAAAATTGACAGGGAAAAGGCCATGACCAGGGCGGGTATGAGGGCCCGGGAAGCAGTCGATGTAAAGCCATCCGGAGTCTCCATCCCTTCAGTAACCAGGGCCGACGACACCAGGAGTACGGCTGGTGCCCAGGAAGCCATCATGAGCAGGGCCGACAGCAACTCCCAGCGCAGGGCATACTTGAACATGACTCCGGAATTCCCGATACCAAAGAGGGCTATGAAGAATGCAAGCCCGAATGACAGGATCATGAGTATGATGGCGCTTGCCATGAAGCTTCCGTGTTTGTCAGCCATTCTGACGCCTCTGTTCCGGAGGTCTGGCCATGATCATATCAGTCAAGAAGAAAGCACAGGAGGCCAGGGTTGCGATGATTGCCGCAGCAAGGGGTTTTCCCGGGGACAGACCTATGAATGAAAACAGCGCATCCACCGGTCCGGACAGGAAAACTGAATAGGCATACATGGCAAAAACGAAGCATGCTGGCATGATGAGGGCTCCCATCAGCGGTCGTTTGCCGAACAAGCGCGTCAGTCCCCAGAAAGAAGCCAGAAAGAGGGCGAATGAGGCACTCCCGATTGCCAGCACCAGCCAGGAGTCGCTGGCAATTCCCGCATACCAGCTCATCAGAGTCTGGTATCCAGGAAAGAGCTCGAGATCCAGTGCAGTGAATTGCTGATTCAGATCCGGTATCAGCCGGATCCCGACGGCGCCAGCCGCCACGGGAATCACTGCCAGGATGAAGGCAGTCAGGTAACCGGCAACACGTGATGAGTACAGGCGGTTCAGAGTAAAAAAAGCTGCAAAGGTGCCTGCCGCAACAGCTGGAAGGATGGTGTGAAGTGCTCCGGTAGTGATGATGTCAAGCATCACGATAGTATCTTTCCGCATTGTTGCGGCCAGGATGAGTGAAAATACATGCACCAGCTCGAATACCAACGAGACGGTACAGAATCGCGCCATCACTGCCAGTACTTTTTTCATCGTCTGAAACTCTAGCATGACCCCCGGCGCTTGACAAGCTCGGGTCTTGCTTTGGAATTAAAACGGTTAATACAGTTCTGCAAACAGGTTATCCACAAGCCTTATGTACAAACGGCACAGCTAATTTTGGATGTTTTGGAGCTAGGTTTGAGCTAATTCATGTTTGAAAATCTATAGGGTCAATATAATTTGTTTTTGTAAAAAGACTTATATTTTATGACTGAATTATTTCAGATCTACCAGACCAGCTGTATCACTTTTTATACGATAAAAATGGTAATCCTGAAAATCGTCACAATTAATCAACAGTTTATCCACAAGACTTCGCAAAGGCTCTGATATTACGTGCAAGGAAAGAAAAAACAGTAACCACCGCTGGTTGACCGGAGTGCCTGGGTTGCCGAAACCAGTGCCAGTTGCCTGAAAATTCCGCGCAGTCGAGACACCTGCATGTCTATTGACCGTCCGTGGATGCCTGACGATCCGAGCATCGCAGACAGTGCCTCCCTGGTGACACAGGCACCACGGTTGGCCAGCAACAGATTCAGCAGTGCTGCGAGTCCAGGGCTCAATTGTCGGCGGCCACCAGGACCGCTCAGGACCAGACCATCCCAGTTTCCTGTGCCATCCGGCCACTTGCCGGCACCTCCTGAATGCCGGTACAGGCGTGCCTCCACTTCGTCCACCGACCAGGGTTCACGAAGGTAATCGGCACAGCCCGCAGCCAGGCATTCTGCCAGCAGGCTTGGCGGCCCGCTGGCAAGGACCGGTACCGGCAACTGCAGGGGAGCCATAGCCAGGAATCGCTGTGCGGGTATGATCACGGCATCCATGCCGGGCGGATTGCCTGAACCGCCGGGTTCCGGCAGGGTGGGAAGTGTTGGAGCAAAAAAAATCGGGGACCCACCTTCGCGGGTTCCCGATTCAGCGGCGCTTTCGTAGGCGCCCTCTTCTCCAAGGAAGAGTATGGTCATGACTCAGGCTCCGGGTTCCGTACTCCCGTCAGTGAGCATTTTGCGTTTCAGTTCCTCAAGCAGGAGATCGGAGCCGGCGCCGGAGGATTCCAGCTTCGCAAATTCGTTCTCCAGGGATGCAGACTGGGAAAGATCGGCAAGCTCGCCCTGGGCTTCTGCCCTGGCCTCAAGCTCGTCAACCTTCTTGGCCATGCGGTCAAAGGTGTCAAAGGCACTGGTGCTGCCGGAGATGCTGGACATGGTCTTGTGGATCTTTTCCTGGGCTTCGGCACGCTTGGCCCGGGCAACGAGGATGTTCTTCTTCCGGGAAGCCTCGTCGATCTTGTTCTGGAGCTGCCTCAGGGTGTCCTTGAGCTTCTCCACTGCCGCCTTCTGGGAGTCCCACTGGGGTTTCAGCTGCAGGTAATAATTCTCTGCTTCCTGCTTGCGGCCCAGGGCTTCCTTGGCCAGATCGTCACGGTTGGCTTTTACGGCGATTACGGCCTTGCGTTCCCATTCGCTGGACAGGCGCTTCTGCTCCAGCAGTTCGCGTTCAAGCTTCTTCTCGTCCGCTATGGCCATGGCCACGGATTTCTTGGATTCGAGCATCTGCTGGTTCATGTCGACTATCAGCTGGTTGAGCATCTTTTCGGGATTCTCTGCCTTGTTGATCATGTCATTGATATTTGATGAAATTACTGTCTTGAGTCGATCGAATATACCCACGGCGTGCCTCCTGTAATCAACCCCGGAACGAGCCCAGGATACCGTAATGCCTGGACAGGGCCAGGCTGATGGAATCGAGGGCAGCCTCGAACTCCGATTTGTCCATAGTGTCATATTCCAGGGTGTCGAGGAGTACTACGTCGTCACCATCCAGAGCGTAGGCTCCATGAACCATATCGCTGCCGTTGAGCCGGAGCAGGGTTTCATAGAGTTCTGCTTTTTTCCCCGCCGGGATGGACATGACCCTGGCTCTTACGATCACGATGGGTTCGTCGATGGTCACCACGACGCCAGGAAGCCCTTTTTCGGTATCATCGATGAAGAAGGTACCGGCGCTTGCCTCCTGGTACGATATTCCGAGATCAATCAGATACGATTCCACTTTGGTGAGGCCTGCCATTCTAGCCCTCCTAGCAAGTAATGTGTCGGTAGCTGCGTTTAACGGGATATCCGAGGATCATCCCAGGAAAACCTGGCCTGAATTATCGATGGCCAGGATCGTTTTACACTCCGAGCATCTGAAGCGGCCGGGTTTTGCAGCCTTCAGCTTCTTGTTGCAGATGGGACAGGAGAATATCTTCGGGAATGCCGACTGGGTGTTG
>JAVEXH010000271.1:0-4761 GCA_034004175.1 Spirochaetia bacterium | reverse complement strand
TGCCCATGGTAGCACGGCCGCTGGCAACCCTGGTAACGGCAATCAAGGTGCCGGCAAGGGTATGGTGACCAAGTCCAGCCTGCTGCTTGGCATCGGCGAGACCGAAGCCGAGATCCTGGAGACCATGGATGAGCTCCGGGCGGCTTCCTGCGACATCCTTGTCATGGGACAGTACCTGCAGCCTACGACAAAACAGATTCCTGTCGTCGAGTATCTAAGTCCGGAAACCTTCGCCGCCCTGGCTGTGATAGCCAGGGAGAAGGGTTTTTCATCCGTTGTATCGAGCCCCCTTGCCAGGACCAGTTACCATGCCCATGAAGGCTTTGTGGCATCATCCCGGAATACCGGGCCGTTGACCCGGGAGTCTGTGTCATCGAACCGGGAGTCTGTGTCGACTGCCGCTGAAGGGCAGCAGGCATGACAGGATCATGGACAGGCAGGGCCAAGGGTGGCAAACTGCTGCGGCTGAGTGCTGGCTGGGAAGATGGCATCATACAATCCATAGCCATTCATGGTGATTTTTTTGCCCATCCTGAAGATGGTTTCGATGCCGCCGAAACAGCCCTTGTTGGACAGCCCATCGAAGGTGTGTCCAGGGCTTTTGCCGCCGCCCTGTCAGATAACTCGGTAAGTCTCTTCGGTCTCTTGCCCGAGGATCTGGACACGGCCTTTGCGGCGATGCTGGAAGGAATACCTTCATGATCTTCAGATATCTTGAGACTGGTTACGGCACTGCCGCCTTCAACATGGGGCTGGATGAAGCAGTGCTGCACTCCGTGGCATCAGGCGTGGCTGCCCCGACCCTGCGGCTGTACGCCTGGAAACCGCGGGCGGTGTCTGTAGGGTATTTCCAGGGACTGCATGAAGAAGTGGATGTAGAGGCCTGTACTGGACGTGGTATAGATGTAGTTCGCCGCATCACTGGCGGCGGTGCGGTCTTCCATGCCGCGGAGCTTACCTACAGCCTGGTGGTGCCCATCGGGCACCCTGTGGTGGCGGGAGACATACTGGCCTCGTACCGGTCTATATGCGCTGGCGTAGTGGCTGGTTGCGCAGCCCTGGGTGTGGCGGCTGAATTCGTGCCCCTGAACGATATCGTTTCGGGGGGCAAGAAGATCTCTGGCAACGCCCAGACCCGCAAGCAGGGTTGTGTCCTGCAGCATGGCACGGTGATCCTGTCTGTGGATGTGGATGAGATGTTCATGCTGCTCAAGGTGCCGAGCGAGAAGATGAAGGGCAAGCTGATCGAAGATGTGAAGGCCAGGGTTACTTCCCTGTCCGCCGCTACAGGCAAGCCTCTTGGCTATGAAGATGTGGTTGCGCCCTTCAGGGATGGCTTCGCGTCTGCCCTGGGTGTAGATCTGGAACCAGGCACGCCCACCGTGGCCGAACTGGCCATGGCAGCACAGTTGGGTGCCGAGAAATTCGGCTCCCCGGCCTGGACGGCCAGGCGCTGAACGACGGCAGCCCAGGCGCTGGTCAAGTTGCCGGTCTAATGGCTGGACTGCTGGTCAAAGCCCTTGATCGAGGCCAGACGTACTGACTGGGCATCCTTGGCTACGACCTGGGCTTCGAAGAGGGCTTCCAGGTTTGAACGGTAATTCAGGGCTCTGTGTATGTAGTCCAGGGTAGACCGCGGTGTCCCCGTTTTGGTCACTCTGCCATATCCGGCATTGTACACCGCCAGCGCAGCCACCTCGTTGCCCGCCTGTTCAAGGCAATAGGCCAGATGGGCCGTACCATACCGCGCATTTGTCCGGGGATCATAGAAATCCTCAACTCCCAGTTTCGGGAAGGAGGCAGAGTTCAGCTGGAACAAGCCCCTGTCCACGGTCTGGCTGTTGCGGTTTATGGCCCGGGGGTTGAAGCGGCTTTCCTCGTGGACCAGGGCAAAGACCAGAGCTGGTGGCAAGTTGCGGTCGGTGGCAGCATCCAGGATGATCTCGCTGATCTCTCTGGATGAGGTTATGGCCGCAAAAAATTCCAGAACCAACGGCTGGGTCCGGGGGTCCATATAATACTCTGTAATATGATCACTCCGTGACCTGGACTGTATGGCCTGCTTGAAGTCGGGACTTTCAAGCTCGGCCATGGCCTTGTAGGTTGAAGGTAGATAAACCATCTCTTCCAGGCTTTCCTGCTGGTTGTCCCGACGGTCAACTATGCTGGCGGCTGAAATGACGAGAAGACCAATGACTATAGTGAATGTGGTAAGAATTGAACGTCTATGCATGGGCGGGTGTTTCTCCGGATTGGATGGATTGATGCGTGCGTGTGCAGGCTAAGGATTACTTTGATAATGGAGTTTTTTGTGCAAAACGTCAAGCACCGCGAAGGATGTCTGATTTTTACCTATGATTTAATCAAATCCGGGAAGCAAGAGAGGATGGCACCTTCCAGCATGGACCGGTCATAGGGCTTTTCAAGCACCCCTGCCAGTTCACCCACCGATGGCAGACTCTGCAGTTCGGTGTCACTGTAACCGGTTGTCATGATTATTGGTATACTGCCTGCTGCTTCGCGGATCATCATGAAGTTGGCTTGGCTACCCTGGTTTCCGATGCTCAGATCAAGCAGTATCCCCTGGATTTTCTCCCGGTTCTCCCGCAGCATGGATGCCGCGATGGTACCGCTCCTGGCTTGCATCACCTGTAGTCCGAGGGACTCCAGCATTCTGGCTGTGGTCTTTCTGACGCTGTCTTCATCTTCTATCAACAGTACCGTACCCTTCAGCCGCAATCCTGCCGAGCCTGATGCAGCTGTTGTTTTCGGAGCTGTGCTTTCTCCGGCCAGAGGAAGCAACACCGTGAAGATGGTCTTCTTCCCGGGTTCGGATTGGACGGCTATTGCACCTGCGTGTACCTGCACAATCCCCGCCAGGGCTGCCAGCCCCAGTCCACGTCCGTTTTTCTTGGTGGAGTAGAAGGGATCAAACAGCCTGCTCATGGATTCAGGTTCGATTCCGCTGCCCCTGTCCATTACTTCCACGAAGGCATAATGGCCGGGGGGTAGTTCATGTCCTGCACGGATGGCCGCAGCCAGGGCTGGATCCAGATCCTGGATGCCAACCCGTACGCTTACCAGTTTTTCGGTCCGGGGCAGGGAGTTGCCGGATTCATAGGACTCCGCTGCGTTCAGCACCAGATTCACTATGACCTGCCTGAGTTGCACCGGGTCGCCCCGTACCATCACTGCCTGGTCATCAAGCTGGAACTTCAAGGGTGTCCGGTGGGGTGAAGCAGCCTCCAGGACCTTGGTCATGGAGCCGAGCATCTCGCGGAGGTTCACCGGTTCCCGGGCTGCCACAGTCCTGCCTGAAAAATCGAGCATGCGCTTTGCAAGATCTCCTGCCTGCCTGGCGGTGCCAATCGCATCGATCAGGTGATCCCGGAAATCCATATGCGGATTGTTTTCGTCCAGGGCTGCATCTATGTCGCCCATGATGGCAGTGAGCAGATTGTTGAAATCGTGTGCAACCCCACCGGCCAGGAGGGACAGGCTTTCGTAGTTCTGGGCCTTGATCATCCTGGCTTCCAGACGGCGGCGTTCTTCTTCCATCCTGGCCCGTTCTTCCATATCCATTATCAGTTGGGCATTGGCTGCCGTCAGTCTGTCGTTGCTGTCCTTGAGTTCCAGGTTCAGTTCCCGGAGTTCGGCGGTCTTTTTCTGTACCAGCCGGTTGAGTTGCATGGTCCAGGCTATAGCGCCGAGTGCGACCGCTATCAACAGGCCGAGGGCCACAAGCAGGGGCATGATCCATTTATCGAATCTCCCCGTTCCCGAGTTGTAACTTGTTCCCAGCCATTTTTCATAGATCCGGTTGAAGGTTCCTGTTGCCTTGGCATGGGCAAGGCCCTTGTCCAGGATGGACAGGAGTATTTCGTTGCCCTTGGCTACAGCCATGCAGTCACTGCCGGTGTAGAGGGGTTGGGCTACTTTCTTGATGGAGTCAACCAGGTCGGAGGCGTAGAGATAGTAGAGCACTATCTGCTCGTCACCTATCAGTGCGTCGGCGTCCCCGGAGGCAACCATCTGCAGGGCAGAGGGGAAGTCGTCCGTATACAGGTATGAAACCTGGATGCCCCGGGTCTGCAGGTATTCCATCGCGTAGTCACCACGTTGAACCGCAACCCGTTTGCCTGACAGGTCTTCCGTCTCCAGTACATCGGTCCGTTCGGTCCTGACAAAGATGGAAGCCGGTACTGCAAATACCTCCTGGGTGAAATCAAAGCGCTTCCGGCGCTCCTCGCTGGTGAAGATGCCGGTAAGGGCATCGGCTTCACCCTCTTCCACCGCCTTCTGGGCGCTGGCAAAGGGCATGGGAAGGAAGGCGGCATTGAAGCCGAATTCCGTGGCCATCCAGCGGATCAGTTCTATGGCCATTCCTGTATATCCCCCTCGACGGGGGTGTACGAACTCGAAGGGCGGGTATGACTCCTGACCGGCGAAGACTATCTCGTTACGGTCTGCGAGCCAGGCACGCTCGGCCTCGCTGAGCCGTACCTGGGCACCAGGCTGGATGTTTGACAGGGAAATAAAAAGCAGGAACACCGCCATTCTGACGGCTGCGTGCGGCGTGCGGCCGACGTGGGTGACGGGGATCGTGTGTGCTACCAGGGTCAGCTTCATCGGAGAGATTGTATTGCATGTATGATGATTTTGCCATATCTTGTCCGCTGTCACCAATTTCATGATCAAGGAGTGCACCATGCTGGATAGAGACGCTGCCGTAAGGCTCTGGAGGGAACACAACACCGACGA
>JAVEXH010000270.1:0-4773 GCA_034004175.1 Spirochaetia bacterium | reverse complement strand
TTGTATCCCGAAAGATCAAAAACATCATTTCCACTGATTTTTCTTGATTCCCACCCAGCCAACCCGGCAATGGCATCGCATATCCTTCGGGTATTTCCTGTTTCCTTGGAACAAAGAATCAAATTAGCCATCTGCGCCTCCTTGTTAATCAGCTTGTTCAAACATACTACCGGGGCTGGCAAAATGTAATGGCAGGAGTTTCCCGGCTGGGAGACCGGTTCAGAAAGAAGCCTGATTCCTGCGGGCAATGATCAAATCGGGATATGGACAGAAAAGGCCAGGCCGGATACGCAGGTAAATATGAGTAGGTAAATTGACTTCAGCTTGCCGCTACAGTAGGTTAAGAATGCTTGTCATTCTGGTGGCAGGTGATGGCCGGAATTGCCGGCGGATTTTGATTGATACAGGCAATCGGAGGGCAGAATGTCCCGTGATCAAGGTTTTCTTGGAACGCTGGTGCGATCCAGCATAGAAAAATATCGTATCGTGTACCTCGGAGCGCTGATTTTTACCCTTGCCGGCCTCTGGGTTTACACTATCCTGCCCAGGGAGTCCAAGCCGGATGTCGTGTTTCCTACCATAAAGGTTTCGGTCAACTACCCGGGGGCCTCTCCGGGAGATGTAGAAGCGCTCGTTACCAACAGGTTGGAGGCGGTCCTGCTGGGCCTTGCGGATCTCGAGTTCATTACATCTTCATCGTTGGCAGGCCGGAGTGAACTGCAGCTGGATTTTTACCCTGAAAGCGACGTGAACGAGAAGTACGACGCGGTAAGCCGGGCTCTGGACTCTGTCCGCGACCTGCCTCTCGAGGCCGATCCGCCTGTGGTCAAGGTTTCAACCACGGCCAACCGTGCGTTTTTTGTCGTGAGTCTGAGCGGCGACCTGCCACCCAGTACTCTCCAGCAAGCTGCTCTCATGCTGGAAAACCGTTTCAGGGCGCTAGCCGGAGTAAGTGAGGTAACCATCAGCGGATTGCCACGGGAAGAGTTGCGGATCAACTACGACCCTGCGAGGCTTGCTGAATTCCGGCTTGCACCCGATCAGCTCGTACAGGCCGTACGTGCCAGAAACAAGGATACCCCCGCTGGTACAGCACAGCTTGACGGGCTTGAGTATTTCATCCGTGTGCTGGGTGCATACACCGACGCAGAAGAAGTAGGGCTCACCCAGGTAAGTCTGCCAGGTGGTGGTACGCGCTTGCTCAAGGACCTTGCTACAGTCGAGAGAGTAGCCGGCACGGCTACCGGTTATTCACGCCGGGCAGTCCGCCTGGGTACTCCGGATGCTGCAATGTTGCCTTCCATAACTGTTTCACTCTACCGGACGGGAGGCACTGACATAGTCGGTCCGAGCAAGGCAGCGCTGCAGGTGCTTGACGATCCCGCAGGCCTGGGCTTTCCTGATGGCCTTGATATCCAGGTACTGCAGAACGATGCGGTTTCAGTGCAGCAGGATCTGGCTGACGTACTGTCCAACGCGGTATCCGGTCTTGTAATAGTGGTCCTCGTCCTGTACCTGTTCGTTGGCCTCAGGGAATCTATCATCATCAGCCTCATCATACCGTTCTCGATGTTCTTCGGATTCCTGGCCCTGCAGGCTTTCGGTATGACCTTCAATTCTATGACACTGCTCGCGATGATCATATCCCTGGGCCTGCTCGTGGACAATTCCATCGTCGTGGTAGAAACCGTCGTGTCACACCGGCTCCAGGGCAAATCACGCAAGCAGGCAGCGCTGGACGGTGCCAATGAAGTGGCTTCCTCCATAGTCTCGGCCACCCTGACGACGATGGCAGCCTTCATTCCTCTCGCTCTGATGGAGGGGCGTGTCGGGCAGCTCATCAGTGTCATTCCCCTGACGGTATTGTTCATCATAGGCGGTTCGCTTGTAGTTGCCCTGACGTTGTCTCCCGCACTGGCTGCGAGGATGCTGCCCCTGAAGACGGGAGCGGTGACTCTGCGTCCTTATTCCGGTCGCAGGGAAGTACTGACCGGCGCGCTGGTACTTGTGCTTGCAGCTTCCGCGTTCCTGGTGGACGGCAGGCCAACACTGCTGACCCTGGTGATGGCCATCCTCGTTGGCTTGTTCATGGCTTTCAGGAGCTGGACCCGTAAACATGCCGTACCCGCCTTCGACCGCTTCGGCGAGGCGTACGAGCGTCTTCTGCATGCTATTCTGAACAGGAAGCTGGTGCGTACCCTCATACCTCTTGGACTGTTGCTGTCCCTGATACTTGTGCTGGCGACAATTCCGCTGGGTCTCATCAAGATCGAACTGTTCCCGGTAAAAGATGAATCTTCCCTGTACGCTTTGATTACCGCTCCCGAGTTCAGCACCCTGGAAGCCACTGATGCGTTGACCCGCCGGGCCGAAAGCGTACTCCTGAAGCTGGACGGAGTTTCGTCGCTGTATACAGAAGTAGGGCTTACTTCGGCGCGTGATGCCCAGATTGTCATGAATCTACTGCCCCCAGGTCAGCGGACATGGACAACCCAGCAAAAAATTCCTCAGCTCATGCAGGAACTGGGTGCCATTCCGGGAGTAAAGATAAGCCTTGGTACGCAAGCCGGAGGCAAAGTCTCCAACAGCCCGGTGCAGATCAAGCTCAGGGGTTCTGACCTTGAACAGCTGAGGGAAACGAGTCAGCGCTTCGTGAAAGCCCTGTCATCACTGCCTGATGTGCAGGCTCCGACAAGTGATTGGGAACGGGGCTTCCTGGAAGTGCAGGTACTGCCGAGGTCCCTGGTCGCGGAGGGCCTTGGTGTTGATACCACGAGTCTCGGAGCCATAGTCCGGTCGTATGTCAGCGGTCAGGTTGCCGGAATATTGATAGAAAACGGAGAGGAACTGGAGATACGGCTGGCGGTCATCGATTCAAAGCTGAACGAAGCCGAGGATCTGGAGTCGGTTCTCGTGCCCCTCAAAAATGGCACTACCATCCCGCTGACCCACCTTGCCAATCTGGCCCAGACGAGTGGCTACGGCACCATACGCCACAGCCAGGGTGAGCGCACGGTAACCATACTTGCCCAGCTGCAGCCGGGCGCGAACATACGTGATGTCGTTGGTGACTTTGACGCGCTTGCAGCAGGACTGGAAATTCCCGATGGCCTGCAGTACTACTGGGCTGGCGAAGCCGCTGACCTTGACGATTCCCTCGGCAGCATGACCATCAATCTGGCCATAGCCCTGCTCCTGGTCTTCCTGATACTCGCTGTGCAGTTCCATTCACTTTCACAACCGGTAGTTGTACTCGTATCAGTACCAATGGCGGTAATAGGGATCTTCCTGGGACTGATGCTCTCCGGCAACAATTTTGGCCTCTACGCATTCATGGGCGTGATAGCCCTTGTCGGTATTTCTGTGAATGACGCCATCGTGCTGGTGGAGACGATAAACCGGCTGCGCCGGGAAGGCCTGGCTCTCATGCCCGCCCTGGTTCAGTCCGGCCGCTCCCGCCTGGCTCCCGTGTTGTCAACCAGCCTCACCACCATAGGTGGTCTGCTGCCACTGGCCTTTACCGATGTCAATTTTGCACAGCTGAGCATCTCCCTCATCTCAGGACTCTTTGCTTCCACCGTGCTTACCTTGTTGATGTTGCCCTTGCTCTACTACTATGCCGACCATATCAAGGCCTGGGTGCAGGCACGCATTCCTGTTTTTATCGACGATCCCAATCCTGCAATCGGGGAGGAAACCCATGAATAAATATCTTGCTACCACGCTCATCCTTACAACGCTGCTGCTTTTTTCCTGCGACAATACATCGCAATCCGACTCATCCGCGGCACCGGCTCAGTCTTCGATTGTCCAGCCCTCGTCTACGAAGGCAACAGTACCTGCTTCAGCGCCTGCGGCAGCACCCGCGGCAACAGAGGCTACCACATCTGCTGTAAAACCGGACCTGAGTGTTCCACCTCCTGGCAGCCAGGCAACCCCTGAAAAATGGGCCGGCTTCGATGAGGCAAAGCGCAAGGATGCATGGGACAAATACATCGCCGGCCTTGCCCCTGCAGACAGTGACCCTGCCACGGGAACCACGGCAGCAACAGGATCTACGACTGCACCTGCTGCACCAGCGGCAAGTACTGCGGTGACTCCGGCAACTACTGGTAGCAGCAAGGGGGGCAGTATTCCTGTCGTCGTAGGAGAACTGACCACGGCACCGCTGGAAATGTATTATTACGGTTTGGGTGAAGTGGAGGCTGGGCGCACGACAAAGGTCAGCCCCCCCACCAATGGTATTGCCGTATCGCTGTACGTATCCACGGGTGATTTTGTCGAAGTTGGAGACTTGCTGTTCTCCCTGGATAACGGTGAGGGTGTACGGGTCATCGAGCGGGCCAGCGAGAAATGGGACACGGAGCTTGCGCTAGCCCAGGTACGGTACAATGAAGCGGTCCAGGCCCTTGAAACATCCAATCAGCTGTTTGATCGGGATCTTGTTACCAGACAGGAAAACGACCGCGCCCGCCAGCTTGTAGAGGAAACCAGGCTGGCATTGGAGAAAGTCCAGGTTGCAAAGACAACGGAACTTGAAAACCTGCAGGAAAACTATCGAGCGCTCGTAGCCGTAAGCCCCTTGCGCGGTTATATCACAGCCATCAGTTTTTCCCGCGGAGAATCAGTCAACACAGCTGACTATATTGATATAGTCAACCTGGAAACTGTCCTCATCACGGTTGCTGTTCCAGAGAACGTAATTTCCAGGGTCAAACAGGGTGCCATCGTCAAGGCGAAACAGGCTTCTGCGGCTGACTTCAACCTTGAGGG
>JAVEXH010000269.1:0-4784 GCA_034004175.1 Spirochaetia bacterium | reverse complement strand
ATGAAGAGTTTCCTTGACCGCGTTTTTTATGTATCCGGGGCCAACGGCAACCTTTTGCGCCACAAGGTCGGAGCCGGCCTGGTGGCGGTCCGCCGTACCGGCGGCATGACGGCTTTTGGCCAGCTGAATCATTACCTGATGTACGCCGAGATGCTGGTTCCCACTTCCAACTACTGGAACGTGATCCACGGTGCCAAGCCCGGTGAAGCCGTACAGGATCTTGAGGGTGTTCAACTGATGCGCGTTCTTGGCAAAAACATGGCCTGGCTGCTCAAGCTGCAGGCCAACGGCTTGGCAGAAGTTGGTTCTGGTATGGGAGGAACCGAAGCCCGCCTGGCTGTTGTGGCACCTGAAAAAGAGGCCAAGGTCAGGATGAGCTTCATACGCTGACCCCTGGATGTGCATTTTGTTCCTGCACTGTGCGGAATCAGCACAGTGGCCTTTTCCCGATGTGCTGTCAGACCGGCAGGCATCGGGCTTTTTTTTGTCTTCCCTCCCGGCAAGTCCATGCAGATTTTGTGTAATTATCAATGATATAATGATTTAAAATTGACGGAATGGTTGATTTGTTTTATTTCAATTATTCTTTGAGTTTGGCATGTTACCTGCATATATTCAGTGTAGAGGTTAATATGCGAATAACTATATATTTTGTTGTTCCACTCATACTGATCATTTCAGGCTTCGGATCAGCCCCGGCGGGGGCTCTTGAACTGGAAGAAGCTCTGAACCTTGCCTCAGGCTCGGCCGACGCACGGCTGGCAGTGCTGCAGGGTGAATCGGCGGCAGCCGCTCTGACGGCCAGTTCCTACCCTGGCGACACCAGCCTCTCTTTTGCACCGGCATACAAGAGGGTAAGCGACGAGCTTTCTGGTATCTCCCGAAATGATGCATTCTACGTTGATCTTTCGGTTTCCCTGCCTTTGGGGCTGGAATCCAGTGCCAGTGACAGAATGAATCAGGCGGCTATACAGGCCGATCTGGCTGTAGCCGCCTTGCCATGGAATCTGGAACAGACGCGCCTCCGGGCCTACACACTGTACACCGCTGCCTGGCTTGCCCAGGAAGAGGCCGGTCTGGCCTTCCGTGAACGCGATCTGGCCGAAGAGGAGTTTTCGGCGGCGCGGTTCCGCTTTACTGCAGGAAGCATAGCGTATGGTGATTTCAGGAACGCTGAAGAAGCCCTGCTGGAAGCCAGGGATGAGGCCATTTATGCAGACATGCGCAGGCGTGTAAGCCGGCTGGAACTGTTTTCATGGCTGGGCGTGCCCGATGACACCCTGCCTTTTGAAATGACCAGGGTCGAAGCTGGTACCTTGCCCCGGGCTCCCGATATGGCTGCCCACGCAGTACTCAATGACCCGGAGATACAGCAGGCCATGGCCCTGGAGGCTCTCAGTCTCAGCCAGATGGAAGATCTGCTTGGCCTTTCCATTCCTTTGACCGTGAAACTGGGAGTATTGAAAGACGAGCACGATGCAAACCTGTCCTTCGCAACCGACAGCCGGAAACTTGCGGTTACCTATTCCCTGCCGGTGATTGATCTGACTGGTGACTTCCAGAGCAAGCCCTGGACTATCAGCGCTTCCGTCGGGCTGGCTCTTGATGCAGGATCGGGCAACGAAAAACAGGCAGAGTTGCTTCGCCTTGATGCAGAAGCCGAAAAACTCAGGCTCGAGTCTCTGATTGCGGAATTGTCGCTGAATGTCAGATTGTCACATCAAGCCTGGAGCAGGGCGGTGGACATAATGGAACAGGCAGAACGGAATGCCCAGTTGTCCGCAGAGATATTTGAAATGGCCAAGGCCCGGGCTGCCACCGGAAGTGTGACACCGGCAGAGTTGGCCAGGGCAGAGCTTGACGCTGCCCGTGCTGCCTTCACTGCCAAAGCCCGGGCCATAGACGCCGAGCGTGCACGATACAACGCGGCAATAACCGCACGTTATTCACTGGATTGAGGAGCATGATGATGAGTACTACCAGAAAGCCGGCCTCAAAGGGTCGCATCGTCATAGTTGTTGTGGTGCTGGCAGCGATTGCCGGTAGCGCATGGTTCATGTCCAAGCGGTCTGCACCCACCGAGACCAGTGCTCCGGTTCAGGCAACCGCAGTTGCTGCCAACGGCACCATCTCCATCTCTGTACAGGCTGTATCCATTGCGGAGCCTGCGGTAACCACGACCCTGCGTAACCGCAGTGCCGGTTATGTACGCTTTGCCCTGCCGGAAGGTGCTGAGGTCAAGGCCGGTGATCCTGTCATATCCTTTGATGATACAGATCTGCGCAAGGCCATGTCACAGGCTGAACTCAATTACCGGCAAGCTGAAGTGAATCTGGACCGGGCCAGAGCCATCGAGGCCAAGGCTGTCACCGATCTGGAAACCAAGAAGAATCTGTATGACGCGAAAGCCATCAGCCAGGAACAATACGAGGCAGCCCGGGAAGCGGTGACAACTGCCACCTACGCAACCCAGACAGCATCCCTTTCGGTGGAGCAGGCCAGGCTTTCCATGGATCAGGCCCGGCGGGATCTGGCTGACAGCGTGCTCAGGGCCGGCTTCGATGCTGTCGTTTCAAGACCCATGGTGGCAGCGGGAGATTTTGCATCCGCAAACACTGTGCTGGCCAGCCTGGTCGATCTGTCAAAAATTCTCTTCCGGGCAGAGGTCGACGAGTACGACATAGGAAAGCTGAAGCCTGGCATGGCTGTTACGGTCAGGGTGCCTGCCCTCCAGGATGCATCCTTCAGGGCGCGCATAGAAGGTATCAGCCCCGTTGCCGATGTGATAAACAACATATCGGTGTTCAAGGTTTCCGTACTGGTAGACAACAAGGAAGCAAACCTGAGGCCTGGCATGAGCGCCGATGTGGTCGTCCAGGTTGCCAGCGAAAAGGGCCTGATCGTTCCAGCCAAGGCCATAACCACGGTCAGGGACAGGTCGTACGTAGACCTGCCCGGCCAGGATGGAGAGATCGAGACCAGACGGGTCAGCATAGGCCTGACAGACGGGCGTAATACCATTGTAACCGAAGGACTTGAAGAAGGAGAGACCGTCTATCTGCAGGGAACCTATGTAACCGCACCGGCAGCCACCGCACAGAGTCCATCGGGCACCTCCATCATCCCCATAAGCGTGCCGGGGCAGGGCAGGTGATCATGGACGACAGCATCATCATCGATCTGCGCGATATAAAGCGCCATTACATCATGGGGCCAACCACCGTACGGGCGGTGGACGGCATAAGCCTGGTCATACGCCGTGGAGAGTTTGTGTCCATAATCGGCCCCAGTGGCTCGGGCAAGACCAGCCTCATGAACATCATAGGTTGCCTTGATACCCCAAGCGAAGGTACCTACCACATAGACAAGGAGCCGGTGGAGGGTCTTTCCCGGAGCCGACTGGCGGAAATCCGCAACAAGTCCATAGGCTTCATATTCCAGAGCTTCAATCTGCTGCCCCGGCTCAATGCCTTGGAGAATGTGGAACTGCCACTGGTCTATGCAGGTATTACAGGCCCGGAGCGCAAGGAAAGGGCGGCGGCCATGCTGGCCCGGGTCGGACTGCATGGCAGGGAGCATCATCTGCCGGCTGAACTTTCCGGTGGACAGCGACAGCGCGTGGCCATTGCGCGTGCCTTGGCAGGTGAGCCGGCAGTGCTACTGGCGGACGAGCCAACCGGAGCCCTGGATACATAAAACCGGTGCGGAGATCATGGCCCTCTTCCATGAACTCAATGCCGAGGGCTCGACCATAGTCCTGGTTACCCATGACATGGGAATAGCTCGGCAGGCCAAGCGGGTGGTGAAGATCCTGGACGGCACCATTGTCTGGGACGGCGAAGCGGAGGGCGCGGCATGAAACTGATGGCAGTAAAGGAAAGTGTGGGCATGGCCACCCGCAGCATCCGGTCCAATGCAGGCAGATCCCTGCTTACTACCCTTGGTGTGCTCATAGGAGCTGGGGCTCTCATAGCCCTGACAGCCCTTGGCAACGGTGCGTCCCTGGCGGTGGAGGAAAGCCTTCAGTCGCTTGGTTCCAACCTCCTGCTTGTCTATTCCGGCGAGCCCCGCGGCACTGCACTGGTGCGCCGCAATACCAGCAACATCGTCCCTGCTCTGAGCCCCGATGACCTGGAGGCCATACGGGCTCTTGATCTGGTGGTGCTGGCAGCACCCGAATCGTCCTTGAACGCTCAGCTTAAATTCGAGAACCGCAATGTATCAGCCAGTGTGGTGGGCACCGATGTGGAGTATCCGGCCATCAGGAACTTTTATCCCGCTGCGGGTGCCTTCTTCGAGAGCAGCGATGTGGAGACCCGCCGCATGGTGGCGGTCATTGGCAGCAAGGTTGCCCTGGATCTTTTCGGGCCTGGTGTGGACCCGGTGGGAGAGCGCATCCGGATAAACAGCCAGCCGTTCACGGTTACCGGGGTCATGCAATCCAAAGGCAACGACACCACCGACAATCAAGTGTTTGTACCCATAAGCACTTTCCTGCGCAGCCTGTCGGGAGCGGCCAAGTATTCAGTCATCAATGTCCAGGCCCTTGACATGTCCCTGATGCGCGAAGCCCAGGCTTCCATAGAAAGCGAGCTGCTTCGTCTGCACAACCTGCCTTCCATGGATGCAGCGGATTTCTATATAGCCAACCAGCTGGACGTGCTCGGGGCAGCCCAGGGAACAGCCGGCACCTTTACCGTACTGCTTGCCGGCATAGCGGCCATAAGCCTGGTCGCAGGAGGCATAGGTATCATGAACATCATGCTGGTGTCGGTAACCGAGCG
>JAVEXH010000268.1:0-4784 GCA_034004175.1 Spirochaetia bacterium | reverse complement strand
TCTGGGAGGGTTTTTTGTCTTCTCGCCCCAGTTCGAAGCCCGGCATGGAGAAATCTCCACCCCAGGACGACTCAAGGTTGAAGTTGTCGGTGGCCGGCAATTCCGAATCCAGAGCGGCGAGCTGCTTGTCTATATCGTCTCCGCCCTCGGTTCCAAGTTCAAAATCGGCACTCTCGAATTCCGGTAGATCAGGTGGTTCCGCTGCGTCAGGGGATAGTTCACCGCCAAGGCTGAACTCGTCAAAGGAATCCTTCGGTGGTGCTTCCTCCGCGGTTCCTGACAGGTCTCCTGCATCCCCTCCGAGATCAAAGGTATCCCCTCCCAGGTCAAAGCTGTCTTCCCCGAGATCAAAGGTATCGGTGCCAATATCCATTGCTGCCAAGGTATCAGATGCCGATTCCGAAGGTTCCTCTTCCAGGGTGTCGGGTGATCCTCCATCATCAAAACTATCCGGCATGTCTGGAATATCAATCGAATCGTAGTCAGAGGTCTGTTCTTCTCCGGAGCTTGGCTCAAGGGTATCCGAGAAGTCAAAGGCTTCCTCGTCCATAGGTTCTGCCAAAGAAGGCTCTTCGAATGATGGTTCTTCTGCTTCGGGCTCTGATTCGGTGAAGGCTTCAAGGTCTTCCGGCTCACTGGCCAGGTCCTCGTCAGCTATCGACTCCAGTTCATCCATGAGACCTGCAGTAAGGGATTCGGGGACAGAGGCCTCATCATTCTCTTCAAAGCGTATGGTATCCAGTTCCTCCGGCATTCCAAAGGCGTCTGGTACTTCAAGGTCGCCGAACCCGGATTCCATTTCAGGAAGGTCGGAGTCTGTTTCAGGAAAGCCGGAGTCTCCTGGGGTGAAGCTCGAATCTTCATCCAGGCTGGAGGCAGGTTCTTCTGCTGGTTCGTCCAACTGTATGGAATCCAGGAAGGAAGCAAAGTCGGTATCGTCAAGGGCCGGATTTTGTGGTTCTTCTCCGGAATCAGGCTGGTTTTCTTCAATCCCGGTTGAGGCTTCCGGCGCTTCTTCAAAAGCTTCCGGTTCTTCTTCAAGGGCTTCTGGTTCATCAGTTCCAGGGTCAATATCCAGAAGGGCGGCCAGGTCGTCGGGGACGCCTTGTTCGGGTGGGGCTGGTTCAGTCCAGTGTTCGCCCCAGCGTTCGAGTATCTCCGGTTCCCGGCCCAGAGTGCGAAGGGAGGTTTTGAACAATTCTATATCGCTCAGTCGGGGCATTCGCGGTTTTCTCCGTCAAGGCGGACATTTGTACGCAGGGCGCTCCTTATATTAACGGAATAAATTCAGGATTGTATAGAACGAAAGCGTAGAACCTGCTGCAAGTCCTCCTCTGGGGGTTCCAGATCCTGCAGGCTCAAGGCTGGGGCAACTGGTGCCGATATTTGTCTGGGGAGACTAGATGAAACTACGCATTGCCTTGGCCCTGGCCTGCATCCTGGGCTTTGGCTCCATCCAGGCCGTTCACAGCTTCGAAGTTTCATCCATTGGTCTGCATCTGCATATATCAGGCCTGCGGGAGCCCCGTCCACCTGAGGTAATAGAGGGCTATCTTGTCCTGAGCGCACGAGGCCCGTACCGCTTTGTCGGCGCAGCTTTCTTCCATGAGGACTGGCGCACGGTACATGCGTACGAGAGGAATCTGAACGGTGTCTTTGTCCTTGCTGTACCTATCCCCTACGGGGAAGGTATGACTACCCAGTACCGTTTGATTGTGGATGGTTTATGGATGGCAGACCCAATAAACCCGCTGAAGATGCGTGACCCCGCAACGGGAGTGGCCCTGTCCTACATGGAGTTGCCAGGCAGACCCCGAACCGTTCTCGGCATCTGGGATCCAGCAGGTGAGGGTTCAGCCACCTTTCACTTTTCCGGGGACCCCGGACAGCGTGTAACGGTGGCCGGATCGTTCAACGCCTGGGATCCTTTCATCCATGAATTGCATGAAACCGCACCGGGGATATACGAGCTGAGCCTGCAGCTTCCACCGGGCGAATATCATTATGTCTTTGTCTATCGTGGGCAACTGGTGCCCGATCCACTGAACCGCCAGCTTTTGTACAGTGTGGACGGACGTCCAGTTTCAGGCTTGAGCATCACCAGACGCTGAGAGTGTTGAATTTGCGGTTCTGACTACCTTCAGGATGGCTTCTTCCGCTCTGCTGATGGCAGTTTGTCCTTCTCCAGACAGTTCTACCAGTATGGATCCCGGCCAGCGTTTTGCAAGAACCTGTGCCAGATCCAGCCGGATGCATACCACTATGGTGCAGTTGTTGATGTCCTTGTCGGCATCCAGTCTGGCCAGGGTCCGATTCATGCCGATACCGTGTTCCAGCTCGAGTGGTCCTATTTCATCCACAAAGACAAACAGTGACGCATCGATATCCTTAACTATGGCCGCATCAGCTGCAGCCAGGGCTGACCGGCGGAATTCCCAGCGCCCATAGCTGAAGCTGTCCGGGCCGGTCGGCTGGGGAATCGGCTCCCCTGACAGGGAGGTTTCCATGCCGACAAGTTCTTCATGACCGGAACCAGGATGATGGCTTTTGATGCCTGTCTTGCGCTTGTGTTCGAAGATGCCTGGACAGATTATCCCACCAACTTCAATCCCTGTCTGCGCAAGCCTTCTGGCCAGGTTCATGGCTACGGTGGTCTTGCCGCTGCCTTTTTGTCCGGCCAGCAGTATGATCATACCAGGGCCTCGGGGTGGATGGTCAGGAAACGGGGTCTGGATGCGGATCCTGTCAATTCATACAATTTTACCCTGAACCAGCTCCCTTCACGGGCCGGAGCCTCGACGATGGCGAAGCTGGGTCCCCAGATACCCCTGGGTCGGGACAGACTGCCGGGATTCAGCAGAAGCACGCCATCCATCCGTTCCAGGAAGGGTACGTGGGTATGGCCGAAGAAGAAGGCCTGGGCCCCTTGCTTCCTGGCAGCGCTTACAAAAGGCTGCCAGCTTTCTCCGAGGTACAGCTGTCCATGGGCTGCCAGTATGGTCTGATGGCCGGCCTGGATGCGACGGATGGATGGTACGGACCAGTCTGAGTCAACATTGCCACGGACGCACCAGGCCGGGGGCATGGGTGAACCATATCTGGCTGCAGCGTCTATGTCGCCGGAGCCGTCGCCAAGGTGGATGAGGCCATCTACCGAGGAACCTATCACCCTGAGCAAGGCTATGAGGTTGGTGGCTTCACCATGGGTGTCCGATACGACAAGAAGCCTCATGGGCTGCCAGCCTGCCGGAGGTAGTCGTCGTTGGCCTTTATCCGGTTGGCCATGAGTTCAAGCAGATGCTGCGACGATTCCGCATTGTTGGTGATGAAGCGCTTGAACAGCTCCGGGGGGAGGAGGAACACTATGCAATCTGTAGCCGCTACTGCCCAGGCTGAACGGGGTTCATCCAGGATGGAGGCCAGCTCTCCGAAAAAATCACCTTCGCTTATGATTGATTTGGCCTGGCAGGATGAGGGTTCGTCAAGGTGGATATGCACGGTTCCGCGGTACAGATAAAAAGCCTCCCGGCCTTCATCGTATCTGGCAAAGATCAGGTCACCGGCCTTGAAGTATCTGGCAAAATGCCGTTCCAGCCGCTCCGGTTCGGCAAACAAGCTTCGTTCCAGCCGGGTTCCGGTCTTGCTGGCTGATTCCAGTTTGTGGAACCGGGTGAAGAGCAGGGTGTCAAAATACTGTACCGTGTATGAGAGTTCCGCGAAGAAGAAGTACAACCAGAAAAAGGCGTATACCTTTACCAGGCCTACGATGAGATTGCCCATGACTCCGTACAGCAGGCCGTAGCGTTCGATGCTCAGGAACAGGTTCAAAGATGAGCCTATTAGAACGTAAGAACCGGTACACAGGAGGGCGGTGATGGCTGAAACCCGGTACCGGGGCTTCCGGGCAGGTATGCCATGGTAGGTAAGGAATACGAAAAGCCAGAGTATGGCCAGCGGAAGGACATTGGCGGTGATGGATATGGCTTGGCTGACCAGACTATGCAAGGGAGTTGCACGGATGGCGTTCACGACAGGGCCTGCCAGCCTGGCAAAGGCTATGAGGCCGATTACCGACAGGAGCAGGAGCAACTCCGCTGCAAAGGTCAGGATGTTCTCGCGTACAAGGTTGGCCTGGATTACGTCGGAATAAACAACTCGAATGCCACGCTGTATGGACAGAATGAACAGCCGGGAGGTCCAGATGAGGTTCACGAAACCGAAGATGCCGGCAAATCCGGCCAGGGGTCTGGTAGTAAGGGTTGCCAGTTGTGGTAGGTCTGCGATATCACCAAGGTAGGGTTCAAGGAAGGAGCTTGCCGACGAAAGGTCCAGTGTCCTGCCACCGAAGGCAAGGGATGACAGGTACAGGATGACCAGCAAGGCCGGGCCGGCAGACAGCAGGAACCCATAGGCTCCCGCTGCCGCATGGTTTGCCATTTCGTGGCGGCCGAACTGCTCGAGTGAAAATACCGTGCGCTGTATGCCTGCGGTAAGTATTCTCTTCACCCGATTGCCCATTCATTCATTGTGCTATGCCGGGGCCGGAATGCGCAAGGGTGTAAGTGTAGCCCTTTTCCGGCCGGCGCCCGTGTTCAGTTGGAGCCGCGTGTTCAGCCAAGCAACCTTGCCAGGGCCTCCGGTGCCAGCCTGAAAGGGCTTTCCAGGCCCTGGCAAAAGCCGTGGACACGGAGCAGATGCAGGGAAAGATCACTGTATATCAGTTCGACGCCACTCCGCTCGTCGTCTACGGTGACCGAGTTTTTGTGGAACACGCCGTCTCCGTA
>JAVEXH010000267.1:0-4797 GCA_034004175.1 Spirochaetia bacterium | reverse complement strand
CACCATGGTACAGGCAGATACCCCTGGGATTTTTTTGAGGAAACATCGGTGAAAGTATTTGAGGTAGAGGTCATGGACTTCTAAAGGAACATCCTTTACATTTTGACAAGGGAGAATGTGTAAGCATGTCCCTTTGTGTTCAGCGAATATGCGCCTTCAGGAATAAGAATATTCCTGAAAAAAGTTTATCGTTTGGAGAGTGTAATGTTAAGGACTGACCTGAAGTCAGGATGCTATCTGGCACTAATTGAAAAGCGGCATTCAATGAAATTTTACACGTTTCTCGAAAAAAACCGGAAGCATTTTACAGGAAGGCTTAACTTTATTGACAGGATAAAAAATGAAAATGATGCTGCAAATGCAATAGAACGAGCAGCAAATATGATTGTCGAAGGCAGTGGGTTCTTTTGGGGTATATGGCGGAATGATGATATAATTGGAATGATAAGTATGAGAGATATCAATGAAAACTTGAAAAGTGCTGAAATTGCTTATTCAATTGATCATGAATATGAAGGTAAAGGACTTATCAGTGAAGCAACGTGGATTGCAATCGATTATTTATTTTCTGAATACGATGTTGAAAGACTTGTTCTGGGAAGTGATGTAAATAATCAAAGAAGTCAGAATATTGCACTAAAATATGGTTTTACAAATGAAGGAATTGCACGAAAAGGATTCAGGGCAAATGGAGAATTTCAGGATTGTATAAACTGGTCTTTGTTGAAAGAAGAGTATCTGGATCTAAAAACTAGAAAAGAGAAAAATGGTTAACAAACGCTTCAAGGCTCAAGCTACACCTCCCACAAGCCCCCTGGCTCAGGGTCCGGCTTGGCTTGTACATTGGCCACACCGAAGGGTATGTGCACCAGGGGTACGTCCTGAAGATCCATGGACAGATGGGTAAGCTGGTCGTCCACGAAGAGATGGGGCCGCAGTATCTGCAGGATATGCTTTTTCTGTATACCGCCCAGGAAGAACATTTCGTCAACTGTTACGTGCCAGCTCTTCAGGGTATTTATGGCTCGTTCGTGGGATGGAGCGCTGCGGGCAGTTATGATCGAGGTCTTCAGCACCTTGCGATAGCCGGGTTCATGTCTGGCCTTTTCCGACTCCAGTTCCTGGAGGTTTGCCAGGCGCTTGAAAAAATCCATCAGGAGGCCCGGGTTCATGGGCCTGTCGATATTGTCCACTTCATGCTTGTAGAACAGGTCCAGCCTGTCGGTCTCCTTGAAGACCCTCTCCGATTCGTCATCCGCAAGCACCCCGTCAAAATCGAAGGCTATGCGCAACTCGTCATCACCCTCGTCGTCCACCACGGTGGTTGACAATACCCTGCCAGCCGGATAATTCCGGTCAATTGCGTCCTTCACGTCAACCGGATCGGTGCTCAGGAACAGGGAGATATTAAAGGCCGGGATATACTTGTAGGCCGGGCTGCCGGAGGTGAACACCGCCCGGCAGATGCCCAGGCCGTATTCCTTGATGGAGTGGAAGGTGCGTATTCCCGTCTCGGGGCTGTTTTTTGACAGCACCACGACCTCTACCGGCTGCTGTTCAGGGAAGATGGTGTTCAGGTTCAAAATGCGCCGTATGAACGGAAAGGCTACTCCCTTGGCCAGGGGAACATGGCGGTTCAGTTCCTGGTAGCGCTTGTACGCCTCCACACCCTGGGTCTCGAAGATATCGTCTTCCAGGGACAGATCGAAGAGGGCGGTGGACGAGACGCCCACCACCAGCTTGCCTTCCAGTTCGTAGGGCACCGTTACACTCCAGTCGGGCTATTCACCACGCACAGAGAAATCCGCGAATTCAACACCGCCGCCAAGGGTGCGCAGGGCCATGGTAGCCCCGGAAGTCCGGCCGAAGAAGGTCTTGTACACGATGCGCAGGACTCCATCCACCGATACGGCAACGTATTCAGCCACCGGATCGTACACGATGTCAACGTTGCGCCAGACTACGATATTGTCATCTATGGCAGCATCAAACATGCGTTCCATCACCACGTCATTGTCCGAGCGGTACAGTTGCAGATAGGTGGTATCCACTCCCCGTGCCGCCTGGTCACGGGTAAACCAGATGAGCAGGCTCTTACCCTCGCCATAGCCCCGGCGTTTCACTACGTCTTCCACAAAGAAATGCAGGCCCAGACCCACCCAGCCCTTGCCGGTGGCTCTGGCCTTGAAATGGTACAGCAAGGGCTTGCCGTCCTGGGCGAGGGGTAATTCAAGGCGCGAGAAATACTGGCTGGCATCAGTCTGCCTGGCTCCGGCTCCCTGTATGACCCAGGATCCCATCCGGGCCGCCGAGTCTGAAAAATCGGAGCGGATCACCGTAGTGAACCGCGAGGTATCAAGGGACCAGCCGCTCAGGTAGCCATTCCCTGCACCATCGCTTGCCACACCGGGAGCTACTACGACAATTCCGGTCTCAAGGGCCTCGGCCAGTGCTGCTTCGGTAGCGGCCCTGGACAATTCGGCTGCCGTGCGTGCCGCTTCGGCAGCCTTTCTCGCCGCCTCGGCCTGTGACCTGGCAGCCAGGGCTGCATCCCTCTCGGCAGCCAGTGCTCCTATCCTGTCGTCAACAGGTGCATCTCCCGTTGTATGCGCAGGAGAGGCTTCTTCCTGGGCCTTGGCAAGTTCGTCCCGCAGTATGTCCAGGTAGGCGCGCGTATCCTTCAGACTTGTTTCCGAGACCTCAAGGGATGATTCCAGCTCCTGAACCGTTTCGTCATACGCTGCCAGACCAGCCTCGGCCAGCAGCAAGGCATCGGTGGATTCGGCCAGAGCCAGTTCGGTCTCTGCAAGCTGGGCCTCCAGATCCGCTATCTTCAAGGCCATACTCTCCGACAGGCCCTTGTAGTAGTCGGTTTCCTCTGCTTTGGCTGCCAGAAGGTCGTTCTGTTCCTTCAGCCCGCTTATCTCGTCCGTGAGGACTTTGCGTTCCTGAAGCAGACTCTGGATCTCTGCCAGAAGGGCATCCTCGGATGACTCATCCATGGCGTTGGCATCTGTCACAGCATCTGTCACGACCTTGGACCCTGCATCGGACGCAGCAGACTCTGCTGGTTCTTCCTGGGGCTCCGCAAGGCCTGACGAATCAGGGGCAGGCTCATCCACCTCAAGCGCAGTCTCGCCTTCGGGTACCGTGCGCTCGTTGACCAGCGGCTCTTCCGCCGGCTCCAGTACGGGCTCTGCGTCAGGTTCCAGGTCCAGAGGCTCGACAACAACTGGCGCTTCTCCAGAATCCGAAGGAAGCGGCTCGGCAGCAGTGGCAGCCTCTTCTCCAGACTCCACAGGCAACAACTCGACAGGACTTTCTTCCACTTCAACGGTGGCTTCGACATCCGGATCAGTAGCTACAACTGTCGGATCCACGACATCAGACGGTTCATCAGAAACAACCGGTTCGGCAGTAGGGTCCATTTCCTGCCCTTCCAGCTGGATGGGTACTACGGAATCGGGGTTGCCGGCTGATTCAAGCTCTGCCTGGTCACCAAAGACTGGAGCTTCATCCTCGTCGGGTACGAGTCCCAGAATCTCATACGCACTGGGAGCCGAGGCCGGTGCTTGCCCGGCTGGCAGATCAGCCGCCTCCAGTTCCTGGGGAAACACGAAGTACGTGGCAGCAATCAATATCAGTACAATTATTCCCTTGCGCATGGGCTACTACTCCTGAAGGACTCCAGGCCTTTCCGGCACGGAGGATACGGCGATGATCCTTTAGAATATCGGCGCCATAAGGAGTCAAGAAAAGACAAAACACACCGGAGTCATGAGTAACTGCCGGGAGCATGGCGGAAAAACCTGCTGGATCAGTCTGGTCGACCCGTGCTAGTATGATCCATGCCCACCGGGTACAGACAACCAGGAGCACTCGCATGAACATACTTATAGCCAACGATCATGGCGCCGTCGAACTCAAGCAATCCATCGTCGATGTCCTCACCGCAGAGGGCCACACCGTGACCAACCTTGGCGTAGACAGCCCCGCCTCGGTGGATTATCCGGACATAGCAACCGAAGCGGCAAAACGCTTCCTTGATGGAGGGTTCGACTTCGGTATCCTGTGCTGCGGTACGGGCATAGGCATTTCAATCGCCGCGAACAAGGTCAAAGGCATACGCTGCGCCCTGGTGTTTGACCTGTTCACCGCAGAGATGGCCAAACGGCACAACAATGCCAACTTCATTGCCCTGGGCGGCAGGAACCGGTACGCACTGCCGGTGATGGACATTGTGCACATGTACATGAACACAAGCTTCGAGGGCGGCCGTCACCAGCAGCGGGTTTCAAAACTCGACGGAATGCTCTGAGCCTACCCTACAAGCGGTACTTCTGTCCGTACTCCACTACCTTCACGTCCTTGAGTCCCTTGCCGTTCAGGAAAGACTGGAAGGTGGTGATCGCTTCGCCTTCACCATGGACCAGGAAGACTGTTTTGAGGGCAGACAGATCCATGGCATTCATCCAGTCCCAGCATTCCTGGTAGTCTGCATGGGCGCTGAAGGCCTTGATCTCGTCAACCTCGGCACCAACCCGGTACAGATCCCCGAATATACGTACTTCCTTCTGCCCGTCGCGGATGCGCCGGCCCAGGGTATGGGCAGCCATGTAACCCACGACAAGAATGGTATTGCGCGGATCCTGGATGTTGTGGATCAGGTGATGCTGTATCCGGCCGGCTTCGCACATGCCATCGGCGGACATGATGATGGCAGGCCCTTCCATGCGGTTGAGCATCTTGGAGTCATCCACGGAACGGGAGAACTGCAACTCGTTGAAGCCGAAGGGA
>JAVEXH010000266.1:0-4798 GCA_034004175.1 Spirochaetia bacterium | reverse complement strand
GCCGCTCCATACCATGGCGTCCAGGGTCTGCTCGTCGGCATAGAGGGTGGCTCTGGCGCTGGCCAGGTCTATTGTTGCGGCCAGGCCGGGTTCCTGTATGCCGAAGTAGTACAGGAAACTGGAGTCCTGCCTGAAGCGGTAGCAGTTGTCGGGATAGTTTACCGGGCTGTCATTGCTACCCGGAAACAGTACGGTGCCGGTTGTGGTTCCCCGTTCGGCAAGGGCACGGACCAGTGCTGTGCGGCGTCCTGTATAGCTGTCGGTACTGAACATGCAGCAAGCTTAGCCTTGGGTGGGATGGGCGTCAATGATCCACATCACTCGTCCAGCAACAGACCTTTCTGACGTACATCTATGGTGTGCAGCAGGCCCATGAGTTTGTCTTTTTCCATAAGGTCGATGAGTCTGGCCTCGACGAATTTCTTGGCCTCGTCGGAGAAGACTCCTGCGGTTATGCAGTAGCCTTTGCCGGCTTTCAGGTCCTTTATGCGGGCGTGGAAATCGCGCATCACCAGTTCACCTATGGTTCCGGTGGAGCGTATCATCCTGAAGAGCACTACGTCTGACCAGCGGCTTGTTTCAATCTCCGCAAGGATGTCGGCCCAGTCGTTCTTCTGCACGGATATGTCGGTTATCTTGACTTTTGCCTTCGGGAAGAACGAAAGGGTTATCTTGCGGCACAGGGTTATGAAGTCGCTGGCGGGAGCCAGCAGGAATACCTGGAGGTTCTGGTTGGAGTTGAGCTCCCGGTAACGGCTCAGCTGGGTTGGCACATCCTTGTAGTTGGGGAATATCTGCTGTATCTCGTTGAGTATGCCGACAGCCTTTCCGATGTCCTGTTCCTTGAGGTAGCCGGCGGCCAGACGGTACTTGATTTCCACCAGTACTTCCACCTTGATGTCCTGGTGGCGCAGGCCTATCTCGAAGTCCATGATGGCCTTCTGGAACTGCCGCTGGTTCAGATGGATGGTTCCGGCAAACAGGGCGGCGGAGGGTCCGAGCACGGGGTCGGTGCGCAGGTGGGTGAATACCCGGGTGGCCTGGTCCATCTGGCCCAGTTCGTGGAAGCATTCGCCCATGGCAAAGAGACTTTCCTTGTCGTCCGGCTGCAGGTCAAGGGCACGTTTGAGGTGACCGAGGGCTTCCTTGTAGTTCTTGGTCTTGAAGAGGGAATGGCCGAGGTACCGGAGGGCCATGGCGTGTTCCGGGTTGCTGCGGGTTGCCGCACGCAGGTACATGATGGCTTTCTCGTACTGGCGCTTCTGGAACTCCAGGTAGCCAAGATTGAAGTTGGTCTCGAAATCGTCCTGTTTAACTGAATGGGCTACGGCAAGGCCTTTGTAGGCTTCCTCAAGACGGTTGAGCCTGAGGGCGCTCAGGCCATAGCGGCGGTTGATGTCAAACTCATCCAGTTCAGGATTGCCAGCGGCAACCTCCAGAAGGGTTTCGTAGATCTTGTAGGCTTTGTCCCAGGCTTGCTGGGAGTAGTATATCTCGCCGATGGCCTGGAGGGCGTCGGGGTCTTTGGGATTCTGGGCGAGGCGCCTGTTGGCTTCCTTCAGCACCTGAGTATGATCCTTGGCCTTGAATTTCTTGCTCTTTTTCTTGCCTTTGGCTGATGGCTGGCCACGGGACAGGAGAAAGCCGCCGGCAAGGACCACCAGGGCAAGGAAGATGATTACGATTACAAAAGGCAGTAAATCCACCATGCGACCAGTATGGATGGCCAGGAGTGCGGTTGTCAAGAAAAGCAGTACATTCAGGGCAACTGATGGTAGAATCAGCTCCAGAAAGGACTAGCCACTATGTTGCTGATCAAGAACGCCGAACTGTATGCGCCAGCGAGGCTTGGCCGCCGGGATATTCTGATAGCCGGTGAGAGCATAGTAGCCATTGCCGGTTCCATACCAGTGCCGGCCTCACCTGTGGTTTGCGAGGTTATTGATGCCGCCGGCAGGGCGGTGGCACCTGGTTTCATCGACGGCCATGTTCACATAACCGGGGGTGGCGGCGAGGGCGGTTTCAGGACCCGTACGCCCGAACTGAGGCTCAGCGATGCTACAATGGCCGGGGTTACCACTGTCATCGGGGTGCTTGGTACCGATGGTGTGGCCAGGAGCCTTGAAGCGCTGGTAGCAAAAGCCTACGGGCTCCGGGAAGAAGGCTTGTCGGCTTGGTGCTATACGGGTGCGTACCGGGTTCCTCTTGTCACCATCACTGGAGACATCATGAAGGACATCATGATGATCGATCCCATTCTTGGGGCAGGCGAGGTTGCCATTTCAGACCACCGGTCCAGCAGGCCTTCCGATGAAGAGTTGGCCAGAGTTGCCATGGAAGCCAGGGTAGGTGGCATGCTTTCCGGCAAGGCGGGTCTGGTGAATGTACATCTCGGGGATGCGCCTGACGGACTTGGGCCGCTGCAGCGCATCGCCGTTGCAGGAGACGTGCCCAGGACACAGTTTTTACCCACCCACTGCAACAGGAACCCCTCTTTGTTCCTTCAGTCCGTGCAATGGGCCCGTGAAGGTGGACGCGTGGATTATACTGCAAGTGCCGCGACGGCCATTCTTGAAGGTGGGGAGATCAATGCAGCCGAGTCGGTAGCCCGGATCAAATCCGGGGGTATCTCCCTTGAACGGGTTACCGTAACAAGCGACGGCCAGGGCAGCCTCCCCAGCTTTGATGCAGAAGGCAGGCTGAATGGCTTGTCGGTCGGTACGTGCTCAAGTCTGCTGGATTACCTGCGGGAAGCTGTCGGGGTCAGAGGCCTGGCCCTCGAGGAAGCCCTCGGCCCGATCACCAGCAACCCTGCAGAAGCATTGAAACTTGTACGCAAGGGCAGGGTTGAGGAGGGGTTGGATGCCGATCTGGTCATTTTTGGTGAAGGACTGGTGCCTGACTGCGTTATAGCCCGTGGCAGGGTAATGGTCCGGGATGGCAGGCCGGTGGTTCTGGGTACCTTCGAGAGGCAGGGGTAGCCGGAAAACCAGAAGGATGGCTTCTCAGCCCAGAGCCAGGCCCTGCAGGCGCACATCGTGCCGTCCCATGGGAACCCTGGGAATGATCTGGAAGTCATAGCCGTAGGCCACGGTGGTAAACAGGGCACCCTGATCTGCCTGTGCGGGTGTGCCATCGGCTTCCGGCGGGGCAGTAGCTTCCAGGACAGAGCTCAGGAAGCGGTCGTAGTAGCCCTTGCCGCGCCCCAGGCGTCCGCCAGCACGGTCAAAAGCCAGTCCGGGCACCAGTGCCAGGCAGGGCAGGGAGGCTATGTGGGCGGCTGGCAGGACCGGCGCGTCCGCTGGTGGGGTAGGGATGCTCCAGCGGTCCAGGGGCCAGGATCGCCAGTCTCCCTTCAGCTCTATGAAGGCCAGGTCGCCATCGTCGATGCGGGGTACTGCCACCCTCTTGCCTGCTTCCAGGGACAGTTGTATGACAGGCAGGGTGTCTATCTCCACTGGCATGGACAGAAAGGCCAGAATCAGGTCGGCACCGGTCCAGGAAGGCAAACCGGTGGCAATGGCTGTGGCAGCCTGGCTGCGGCGTATCTTCTCCGCAGGGGTCACGGCCCTGAGCCTGGCTGTCATGGCAACCCGGAGATCCTTCTTGGCTGCCTGTAGACCAGGCCAGTCGTCGATATTGTTGGCCATCAGGATGCTACGACTGGAGCACCGTGCCCGGCTGCCCGGTCGGCTGCTGCCGCCGCGTCATGGGCGTCTATGTCCTTGGCGTCCCAGGGATAAGCCACCCACTTGTCCTCTATGTCCAGGCCTGCCAGGTAGAGGGCTACCTCTTGGGGCATGGCGCCGCGCTTTTCCTTGAGCTTGTTGTGCAGCACCGCCACGGCGATGGTGGCAGGCTTGTGGGACATGAGTTCGCGCACGCAGTACTCCAGGGTGGCTCTGGAATCGTCGACCTCGTCCACAAGCAGGATGCGCCGGCCCTTGAGCTCGCGTTCTGCTTCTTCTATCCATTGGACTTTGCGCGGATTCTTGGTCGGCTTGTTGTCCTTGTCGTAGTACGCCACGCCGACGGTGAGGATGGGCCTGTCTATGAAGGTGCGGAGCATGCGGGCTGGTATGAAGCCGCCGCTTCCGATGGCCACGATCACATCGGTCTCGTAGCCTGCCGCCGTAACGCGTTCCGCCAGTGAGCGGACCGTACGGTGGATATCCTGGTAGGTGAATTTGTACTTGTCCATGTCCGATAATACCGACATGAACCCGGGGAATGCAAGGGTGGGAGAAGCTGCTTGATGGAAGGGGCCTGCCGGATTTGAGCGTCGACGCTCTAGTTGAGTAAAAAACTATGGATACTTCTATATACTAACCATTTGTATATATAGAAAACACTCTTGACGTTTCACCGTTTGGCGGTCAGAATGGGCAAGTCCAAAATCTTGATAAACGCCAATAACCGGAGGCTCAGCGGGCTTCCCGTGCCGCGTTTTCCTGATCCCGGACGATATGTAGTATTACGGCGCAAGGAGATGATATGGCCGATACCAAGAAAATCCTGATCCTGGGCGGAGGCTACGGCGGCGTCTGGGCAGGAAAGATCCTCGAGAAACGCTTCCGCAAGGACCCCAATGTCCAGATTACCCTCGTGGACAGGAAACCCTATCACACCCTGATGACCGAGTTGCACGAGGTTGCCGGGTGGCGGACCGAGCCCGAATCGGTCCAGGTCAGTTTCCGCAAGATATTCGGCGCCAAGAAGATCGATGTGGTGCTCGACGATATCACTACTGTCGATTTCAAGGGCAGGGTGGCCAAGGGCAAGGCCAACAGCTACGAGT
>JAVEXH010000265.1:0-4827 GCA_034004175.1 Spirochaetia bacterium | reverse complement strand
ACGGCTTGACAACAATCCAGCCAAGGTCTTCTGCATCATTGGTGACGGCGAGAGCGACGAGGGCCAGAACTGGGAAGCCGCGATGTTCGCAGCCCACAAGGGTCTGTGCAACCTGATCGCCTTCACGGACTACAACAACGCACAGATCGATGGAACCACCACGGACATCATGGGTCTTCAGCATCTGCGTGAGCGCTGGTCGGCATTTGGATGGCACGCCGTTGAAATCAATGGACACGATCTGACCCAGATCGACGCGGCCATTACTCTGGCAAAAACCAGGACTGACAAACCGACAATGGTCATACTGAACACTGTCAAAGGCAAGGGTTGCACCTTTGCCGAGGGAAAAGTGGAAAGCCACAACATGCCCGTGACCATGGAAATGGCCGACCAGGCCATAGCCGCCCTGGACGCGTGAGGAGAACCGAAATGGAAAGCAAGGAAATGCGCGCCGTATATGCCGAGACCCTGGTCAGGCTAGGCGCAGCAAACAAGGACATAGTCGTAGTGGAAGCTGACTTGATGAAGGCCACCGGAACCGGCACCTTCGCCAAGGCGTATCCAGACCGGGCCATCAATGTCGGTGTCGCCGAAGCCAACCTGGTAGGCGTGGCATCAGGAATGTCAGCAGAGGGCAAGATTCCCTTTGCAGCAACCTTCGCCTGCTTTGCAAGCCGCCGGGCCTTTGACCAGTTCTTCATCTCCGCCAACTACGCCAGGCTCAACGTAAAGCTCGTAGGAACCGATCCCGGCGTCTGCGCAGCCTTCAACGGCGGTACCCACATGCCCTTCGAAGATCTTACCCTCATGCGGGTAATCCCGAACCTGACCATCATAGAGCCATCGGATCCGGTATCCCTGGCAGCCCTGGTGGAAGCCTCCGTGAACCACAAAGGTTGCGTGTACCTGAGGCTGCAGCGAAAGCCCGCGCCCATACTGTACCCTGAAGGCGAGAAGTTCGAACTGGGCAAGGCCAAGGTCCTGCGCAAGGGTTCGGCTGACGGCAAACCCGCCCAGGCCGTCATCGTAGCGCTTGGTGCCCTGATGGTCGGTGAGGCCCTCAAGGCAGCGGATTCCCTGGCGGCAGAAGGCATGTCCGTTGCGGTCATCGATGCCCTGTCCCTGAAGCCCCTGGACGCCAAGCTCATTCTGGAGTGGGCAGAGAAGACCGGCAGGATCGTCACCTGCGAAAACCACCAGAAGCGCGGCGCCCTGGGTTCTGCGGTCGCAGAAGTGCTGGCAGAATCCGGCAAGGCCTTCAAGTTTGCCCGCATAGGCGTGAACGACGAGTTCGGCGAAGTAGGCACCCAGGACTGGCTGGCCGAACGCTTCAAACTCACCGCACCCCACATAGCAGCTGCCATCAAGGCATTATAAGGAGATCACCATGAAACTAGCCATAGCATCGGACCTGTCAGGCTTCCCCCTGGCCCGGGAAATCGTAAAGCACCTCAAGGAAAACCACCCTGAAGTCGAGGTGGTCGACTTCGGCATCGAGAGCGCAGACGCTCCCCAGCCCTACTTCATCCAGGCACCGAAAGTAGCCAAGGCCGTACAGAAGGGCGAAGCCGAAAAAGGCATACTCATCTGCGGCACCGGCCAGGGCATGGCCATCGTAGCCAACAAGCACAAGGGCGTCTATGCCTGCGTGGTGGACGACGTCTTCTCCGCCGAGCGCTCCAAGATCGTGAACAATGCCAATGTGATAACCATGGGAGGCTGGATAACCGCGCCCTTCCTGGGCACCCAGATCGTGGATGCCTGGCTGGCCATGTCCTTTACCCAGAAGATGGAGTTCAAGAAGGACTTCCTGACCAACGCCTTCAACAAGGTTATCGAGATAGAACAGGAAATGTTCAAGTAACAATTCAAACCGGTCGCATAGGCCGACAGAGGCGGAGAACATGAACGACAACGAAGCACTGATAGCCACGCTGGTGGCCAAAGCCAGGGCAGCGCAGGCCGTTGCGGCTACCTGGGACCAGGCACGGGTAGACGAAGTCTGCGTCGCTGTAGGCTGGTCGGTCTACAATGATGAGAATATAGCCATATTGGCAAAGAGCGCAGTCGAAGAGACCGGCATGGGCGTGGTGGCCGACAAGATAACCAAGCACAAGAACAAGGTGTTCGGCGTCCTCAAGGACATAGCCACCGCCCGCTCGGTCGGCCTGATCGAAGTTGACGAGGCCAAAGGCCTGCGCAAGTATGCCAAGCCAGTCGGCGTGGTGGGGGCTCTTGCTCCGGTAACCAACCCGACAGCCACGCCGTCGTCCAACGGCCTTTCCATACTCAAGGGCCGCAACGCCGTCATCTTTGCACCCCACCCCAAGGCAAAGAAGTCCAGTGCCTTGGCGATCGGCTTCATGCGCGCTGCACTTGCCAAAGTGGGCGCCCCCGAAGATCTGGTGCAGCTGATCGAAGAGCCCAGTGTGGAGCTGACCCAGGAACTGATGCGCCAGGTTGACCTGGTGGTAGCCACCGGCGGGGGCGCCATGGTAAAGGCTGCCTACTCCTCCGGCACCCCGGCTTATGGTGTAGGCCCGGGCAACGCGGTGCAGCTTCTGGCCGAGGATGCCGACCCTGCGGATGCGGCCGCCAAGATTGCCGTAAGCAAGGCCTTTGACAACGCCACCAGCTGTTCCAGCGAAAACTCCGTGGTTATCCATGAATCCCTGTACGCCCCCTTCGTGGATGCCATGAAGGCCAAAGGCGGCTACCTGTGCAGCGCTGCCGAGAAGGCAAAACTGCGCAGCTGGATCTGGGTCACCGGCAAGGACGGCCACGAGGGACTGAACCCGAAGATCATAGCCAAGAGCGCCCAGGTGATAGCCGAAGGCGCCGGGTTCTCCGTTCCCGAGGGTACCCGCTTCCTGATGGTGGAGGCCGGGGATACTCCGGAGAAAGACAAGTTTGCCCAGGAGAAGATCTCCCCGGTGCTTACCCTCTGGAAGTGTTCCTTCTTTGACGAAGGCTTGGACCTGGTGGTACGCATCACCGACGCCTGCGGAACCGGACACTCATCTGGCATCTTTACCTTCAGGCAGGACTACATAGACCGCATGGGCCTGACCATGCGATCCAGCCGCATCATGGTACGCCAGGGCATGGCCTCCGGCAACGGCGGCACCTTTGCCAACGGCATGCCATCCACCGTGACCCTTGGCTGCGGCACCTGGGGCGGCAACAGCACCACCGAGAACATCCACTGGAAACACTTCATCAACATCACCTGGCTGTCCCTGCCTCTGGAGCCCAGCCGCCCCACGGACGAGCAGATCTTCGGAGAATACTGGAAAAAGTACGGAGCTTAGGGACAGTCCCCGGGAGGAAGCATGAAACTGTTTGAATACCAGGCCAAGGAGGCCTTTGCGGCCGAGGGCATACCGATTCCCAAGGGTCTGCTGTGCGAAAGTGCCGACGCGGTTGCCAGTGCGGCAGCCGGACTGGGCTTTCCCTGTGTGGTGAAGAGCCAGGTACTCCGGGGCGGCCGCGGAAAGGCCGGTCTGATACGGCTGGTCAAAAGCGAAGCCGAGGCGCGCAGCTATGCGGCTGAACTTCTGGCTGGTCCACATGAGGTAAAGAAGATCCTGGTGGAAGAAGCGGTGGACATAGGCCGTGAAATCTACCTGTCCATCACCGTGGACCCCGAAGCGGCAACGGCCCTGATCCTGGCCTGCGCAGACGGTGGGGTGGAGATAGAGGAACTGGCCCGTACAGCGCCTGAGAAAATCATCCGGGAGAAGGTGGATATCGATGCAGGCCTCCTGCCCTACCAGGCCAGGAACCTCGGCTATGCCCTTGGCTTTGACGCTGAAGGCACCAAGCGCTTCGCACCGGTTCTGGAGGCCCTGTGGCGTGTGTTCCGCAAGAGTGACGCCGAACTGGCTGAGATAAACCCCCTGTTCGTGACCAAGGCCAGGGAAGACAAGCCGGCACGCATCATTGCCGGTGATGGTAAATTATCCATAGACGATAACTCCCAGTTCCGCCAGCCAGGCACCGAACCCGACCGCTCCCACTTCGACAGCGATGTGGCCTTCGAGGCTGCCCAGGAAGGCATACCCTACCTGCAGTTCGATGGTGACATTTCCCTCATGTGCGCCGGAGCAGGGCTCACCACCGTGGTCTACGACCTGGTGAACTACGAAGGCGGCTCGATAGCCAACTACCTGGAGTTCGGCGGCCCCAACTACAAGAAGGCCGTCAGGGCCATGGAGCTCTGCCTGAAGAACGATCCCACGGTGATCCTCATCGTGACCTTCGGCACCATAGCCAGGGCAGACATCATGGCAGACGGCATAGCTGAGGCCATACTCAAACTGAAGCCGCGTTGCCCCATCGTGGCCTGCATCAGGGGCACCGGAGAAGAAAAGGCCGTGGAGACCCTCAAAGCCGCCGGCCTTGATCCGCTCTTCGATACCGAAGAAGCAGTAAGAAGAGCTGTAGCCCTGTCCAGGAGCGCCGGCGCGAAAACCGCTGGTTCCGGTACAGCCCGGGGAGGCAAGGCATGAGCATCTACATAGACAGGACTACCCGAGTAGTGGTCCAGGGTATAACCGGATCCGAAGGCTCGTTCTGGACCAAGCACATGAAGGACCTTGGCACCACCGTGGTGGCAGGCGTTACCCCGGGCAAGGAAGGCCAGAGTGTGGAAGGCGTACCGGTATACCATACCGTCCGCCGCGCCGCTGACGACCATGCCATTGACGGAGCCATGCTCTTTGTACCCCCACGCTTCACCAAGGACGCGGTGTACGAGGCCCTGGATGCAGGTATCACCAAGATCGTGACCATAGCCGACGGCATTCCCCTGCACGAAGCCAT
>JAVEXH010000004.1:0-23392 GCA_034004175.1 Spirochaetia bacterium | reverse complement strand
GCCCAGCGAACCAAAACGGTCCGGCGAACCTTAGCTGATCGCAGTCCGAAGATACTAAAAAGGCTTGGACTACGGCAAGTGATTTTCATCAATGTTCCGGTTCGATTTCTCAAATTTTTTGGTTATCATTGGCAGAATGGACCGTACCAGTTCCCGAAACAGGGGTAAAGCAGTATAATGATGGTTCATGAACGAAGAAATCAGCATTCTATACCAGGATGAGTCGGTGCTCATCATCAGCAAGCCAACAGGATATCTGTCCATGCCTGACAGGTTCGAGCTTGAGTCACCGGTTGTGGTCCGCGAGCTGGAAGCAGCTTACGGCAGGCTGTGGCCTGTGGCCCCACCGGATCTGGACTCAAGTGGAATCCTGCTTGCTGCGCGTACCGAAGACGCCAACAAGGCTCTTGCAGCCAGTTTCGAATCCGGCGGGCTCAAGCGGGCCTACCGGGCCGTGGTACGCGGCAGGCCTTCCTGGAAGCAGACCAGTTGCGACCTTCCCTTGGTCGTGGATGGTGACCGCAAGCACCGGACCATCATCGATGGCACAGGCAAGTCAGCCCTGACCGAGGTTACGGTCCTGGGTGTCTATGGGGGGCTGGCTCTTGTGGAGGCTGTTCCGGTAACCGGGCGCACCCACCAGGTCCGTGTCCATCTGGCTGCATTGGGTTATCCGGTGATCTGCGATCCCTTGTACGGGGACAACCAGCCCCTGTTCCTGTCAAAGATAAAACGTCGATGGAAGGGCGATCCCAAGGCCGAGCGGCCGTTGATGCTCCGGGCGGCCATCCATGCCTGGTCCATCGACTTCCCGCATCCTTCTGCTGCGACAGCCATGCATTTCGAGGCTCCCTATCCACGGGACATGAGGGCTCTGGTCAATCAGCTGGAAAAACTCTGATACTGGTTTGCACGGACGCGGGCTCCGGCTTGGACTGGGGCTCTGGCCCCGGAAGCCAGGACCAGGCTGGCCCGGCTTGTCGTTCACGCTAAATACCTATATTCTTGTATTTCCGTAGCAACTACGGCGCTGGCGCCTGGCGCTGCATATTCCGGATTTTGTGGATGTATCATGAAGAAGATCATAGTCCTTATGGTGGCAGTAAGTATCCTGTCATTGTCCTGCAACGGCCAGGCAAAACCTGCTGAAGGCGCGGTATCAGAGGATGCCAGCTACGCCTTTGGCATGGCTATTGCCTATAATTTCAAGGATATTGCCATTGAACTTGATTACAACGCCTTCCTGAGTGGCATGAAGGACGTCCTGGACAAGGACGAGGCCAAGTTCAGTATGGAAGAAGCCGAATCAATCATCCAGGCCGCCATCACCGAAGCCATGGCCAAGCAGGCTGAGGTGGCGGTCGCCAAGGAGCAGGAATTCTTTGCCGAGAATGGCAAGAAGGCCGGTGTTGTCACCACTGCAAGCGGTCTTCAGTACGAAGTGCTCAAAACCGGAACAGGGCCCAAACCCGCAGCTACCGATGTCGTGACGGTGCATTATACTGGATCCTTCCTCAATGGCGAAGTGTTTGACAGCTCTGTCGAGCGGGGTGAGCCTACGGAACTTCAGCTTGATGCGGTTATTCCTGGCTGGACAGAAGGCATACAGTTGATGAATGTTGGTTCATCCTACAAATTGTATATCCCTTCAGCACTCGCCTACGGCGTCGAAGGAGCTGGTGGCGTCATTGGTCCGAACGAGACGCTGGTCTTCGAGGTTGAACTTCTGGCTACAGGAAAGGCTACGGAATAGCAAGGATAGTATCCCTGGTTCTGTGTCTGCCCAGAACTTGATTGTGATGGCCGCTGCAAGCTTCATGCTTGTGGCGGCTTTTTGAATTTGCAAACCACTTGCATTCTTGTCCGGTTCTGGTTACCATAGATGCGAATGGTTTGCACCTATGGGTCTGCTCAACTGCAGTCCGTTGAACGGTATCCTTCGGTGCACTGCGGACAGGAGTTCATCATGAGATTCATACGTTTGGTCGGTCTGGTTTCTTTGTTATGCCTCGGACTGGTTGCCGTGCATAGTATGGGTGGCAAGGATCCAGGTGCAGGCGGCGGGGCAGGGAATAAACCGCTGGTGGCGGTGAGCATACTTCCCCAGGCTTATTTTGTGCAGCGTCTTGCCGCTGACCGGATGGAAGTGCTCACTCTTGTCGGACCAGGACAGAGTCCTCATTCGTACGAGCCTACCCCCCGACAGATGGCCGATCTTTCGGGAGCCCAGGCCTGGTTCACCGTAGGCGGAGATTTCGAGGCAGCCTTGTTGCCGAAGATAGCCTCCCTGTACCCCCGGTTGCAGCTAGTGGATACAACCCGAGGCATACAGTACCGGTCCATCGAGGCCCATGGCCATGACGACGAGGATGCGGATCATGCCGGCGAAGAAGACAATCATGACGAGGCAGAGGACCAGGACGAAGCAGATGACAGGGATCCCCATGTCTGGCTGGGCCGCGACAGTGTGAAAGTGCAGCTTGGCCACATCCTGGACGGCCTGGTCAATCTGGATCCTGATGGTGCTTCCGTGTACAAAGCCAATCATGCGGCCTTTGTTGCTGAGATTGATGCTCTTTTCCAGGACTTGTCCCTAGATCTGGCAGCCTTGCGCGGCAAGCCGGTCTTTGTGTTCCATCCTGCTTTTGGTTATTTCCTTGATGAGTTCGGGATACTCCAGGAAGCTGTGGAGACCGGCGGCAAGGAGCCTACCCAGAAAGCCCTTGCCGCCCTGATAGACAAGGCACGGGAAGAAGGAGCCACGGCCATTTTCGTGCAGGCCCAGTTTCCTGCCGCCGCTGCCAGGAGTGTGGCTGCGGCCATCGGTGGGGCGGTGGTCGAGATTGACCCTCTGGCCCTGGACTGGCTGGACAACCTCAATCGCATAGCCGAAGCCCTGCGCAGGGCAGCTCCCTGAGGCAGATGGTATGCAGACACAGGCAGTGATGGAAAGACAGGCAACTATGGATACAAAGCCAAAATCGGTAGCCCTCGAGTTTCACCATGTATCCTATTCGTACGGTGATGTGGCTGTGCTCGGGGATGCCTCCTTCCATATCCATGAGGGGGAGTTTACCGCCCTGGTGGGGCCAAATGGAGCAGGCAAGACGACAATACTGCGCCTGCTGCTTGGCTTGGCCAGGCCTTCCGCTGGCCGGGTGCTGGTATTCGGTGCCGATCCGGAGGAATCCCGGGACAGCATAGGTTATGTCCCGCAGAACTCCAGCTTCGATCCGGCCTTCCCCATATCGGTAGAGGAAGTGGTACGCATGGGCAGGCTCCGGGGAGGTGCCGGGAGGTATTCCCCTGCCGATCGGCAGTTTGTAGACAGGGCTCTTGACCTGGCAGATGTTGCTGATCTTGGAAGACGGTCGTACACAGCCCTTTCCGGCGGTCAGCGCAGGCGTGTCCTCATAGCCAGGGCTCTGGCAGGGAGGCCCCGCTTCCTGGTGCTGGATGAGCCTACCGCAAACATGGATGCAGAAAGTGAAACCCGCCTGTACCGTGTTCTGGGCGACCTGAAGGGGGAGACAACCATACTGGTGGTAACCCATGACACCGGCTTTGTATCGGCTTTGACTGATGCGGTATTGTGCGTGGGTGAACGTGGCTCGGGCGGCAAAGCCGGTGGCAAGACCGGCGGACGGGGTGTGGTGCGCCATGCCTCGGTGCCCGCCGACCATGTACCGTCGGGCTTGTATGGAGGCGAAGCCCTGCGGGTTCTCCATGACACGGAATTGCCGGATGATGGCTGCTGCTGCGGAAGGGAAGATACCCTATGAGTGGTTTTCTTGAGGCCTTGTTCAATCCGGCCATGCCGTTCGTACGCAATGCCCTGGCGGCAGGTTTGCTGTCTTCCATTCTGTTTGGCGTCCTGGGGGCTGTGGTAACGGTAAAACGTATCGCCGGTCTTGCAGGGGCCATTTCACATGCGGTGCTGGGTGGCATAGGGCTGGCCTTGTTCCTGTCTGCCCGTGGCATAGTACCGGGCTTTCCTCCGATTGCAGGTGCCTTGATCTTTGCCGTGATCTCCGCCGCCCTGATCGGTGTGGTCTCCCTCAAGGGCAAGCAGCGGGAAGACACGGTCATAAACGCCCTATGGGCTATAGGCATGAGCCTCGGCGTCCTGTTCATAGCCAAGACTCCCGGCTATGCCGACCCCATGAGTTACCTCTTCGGCAACATACTCCTGGTTACCAGGGCAGATCTGCTGCTGCTGGCCATCCTGGACTGCATCGTAATTATCCTGGCCTGGCGTTTTTATCCCCAGATTGAGGCTTCAGCGTTCGACGAGGAGTTTGCCAGAACCCGGGGGGTGCCTACCCAGGCGGTTTTCCTGATCCTGCTGGCTGTGACCGCGGTGGCCATCGTCCTGCTGCAGACGTTTGTAGGCATAGTGATGGTGATAGCAATGCTTACCCTGCCAGCCGGAACCGCCGGCTTTGCTGCGCGGAATCTGGCTGGCATGATGATCGGTGGCGTCTTGCTGTCATCAGCCTTCTCTACAGCTGGTCTGGCTGCAAGCTGGGCTCTGGATCTGCCGGCAGGAGCAGTGGTCGTGGTCATCGCCGGCGCGGTTTTTCTTGGTGTTGCCGGTCTGCGTATGTTCATGGTCTGGCGCATGGCAGCAAAAGCACGGCAGTGGACAGGGGGAGCTGCGTGACAAAGGCCCGGAAAGCAGCGTTTGATGCCCTGGGCAAGGCTTCTGCGCCTCTGAGTGCCGCAGGAGTGCTGTCAGCCATCGGAGCCTGCTGTGATCAAGCCACTGTCTACAGGGCTCTTCATTACCTGGAGTCTGCAGGCCTGGCTGAGTCTTTTGTCCTGCACTGCGATGAGCATGGCACCGAACGGTACTATGTTTCGGCTACAGCTGTACACCGCCACTGGTTCCACTGTGAGTCCTGCCATAGCTTCATAGACCTGGGAGCCTGCCGGCTGGGTGATCTGGTGCATGATCTTGAGGCAGAACGTGGTCTGAAGGTAAACAGGCACGTGATGTACCTTACAGGGCTTTGCAAGGCGTGCCAAAAAAAATAGCCCCGCGCTGGCGGGGCCTGTCAAGGGCTCTTAAATCATTCCATTTGTACTCATTATCAAGTGAAGCAGCTTTCAATGCAATCCTGAAAAAGCGCGGACAGCTATGAAATTTCGCAAGATAATTGTGAGAAAACGAAAGGCTATTTCACCATTTTTGTTGACCAACAGGGTTGTCAGTGTATTATCTCTGGTATGAAGAACGACGAGCTAGCACTATCCGGCCTGCCTGCCGGAACCTTGGCTTTCAGGCTCTTTGCAGCCCTGCTCGTGTTGCCGGCTTTCAATATGGGCTTGAACCGCCTGATCCTCTTCACTTCAGTGCCAGTGTTCATGGACAGCATCGGCACTGCGGTCTCGGCGGCAGTATTCGGATTGCCCCTTGGCCTGGCTACAGCGGTGATGACCAATGGCTTCGGCGAAGTGGCTGCCGGCTTCCCTTGGGTCCATCTGCCCTTTGCACTCTGCGGCATGGCCACAGCCTGGATCGTGCATGAACTGGTCCGCAGGAACATGTTTTCAACTCCCGTGCACTTCATACTGGCCACCATCCTGGTGGCTATCGCCAACAGCATTCTGGGAGCATTCATAGCCACCTTTGTCTTCGGTGGTGGAACTGGTGTGAACATAGACATCATCGTTTCAGGCTTTGCCCTTGCCTTCGGCGATATCTTTTCTGCCGCTCTGGTTGCCAGGATAGCAGTGAATATCGTGGACAAGGCTCCGGCGGTATTTATAGCCATGCTGGCTCTGGGTGCTGCTCGAAACCATTCCGCAAAAAAAGTGGATTCTAGGGTTCCACCATCCCCGCCCGGATTGCCGTAAGAACAAGCATGGTAGGTGATACTGCCTCGAGTTTTCCGTAGATGGCCGACTGGTAGTTTTCCGCGCTGCGCTGGCTTATACCAAGCCTGCCTGCCACATCTTTGGTTGTACCACCCTCAGCCAGAATCATGAAAGCCTCCCGTTCCCTGCTGGTAAGGGTCTGGACACATGCCTTTGCCTTGTTGGCCTCACTCTCCTTGACAGGTTTTATCATCAATACATCACGCAGTATCTCGCCTTCTATGAACAATTGTCCAAGCATAACCAGTTTGAGGCCGAATTTAAGGGCCTCCAGTGGAATCTGTTTGGAGGCATAGCCATCGGCGCTGGCTCTGATAGCCCGGGTGGCCAGTGACCGTTCTGAATACATGGACAGCATCATGAAATGCGGGCTTCCACTTCTACCGGCAAAGCGCTCCAGTATGTCAAAACCGGATCCATCAGGAAGGCCGATGTCCAGGATGACCAGGGAAAGTTCTTTCGCCCCGGCCGAGCCGAGTATTTCCACCGCCTTGGCCACCGAATCTGCTTCCATGAAGGGAGCAAACCCTCCTGCCACCGTGCTTTCGTCCTGCACATCCAGAGCTGCGCGCAAACCTTCCCTGAAAAGTGGATGGTCGTCTACTATCAATGTTCCTGCCATCAATGATCCTTCCTTTCCGCTTGTTTCAGTGGCATCATGATACGCACCATGGACCCCGCCGGGTTCAGCTGAACCGACAATGCAGCGCCGATCAGGGCTGCTCTTTCCTGCATTGCCGTTATGCCGAACCCGAAGCCCCGGGTGCTTGCCTGAGTGCCTGCTTGTCTACCTGTCCGGGACTCCTGTTCAAAGCCACTGTCCTGTATTTCTATGGACAGCGAAGACTGGTTGCTGTCTGTCCCTGTTACCCGGATTCTGACCTCTATGTTTCCGTCCCTCGCATGCTTCATGGCATTGACCACTGCCTCGCGGATGATGCGGTACAGGTTCGCCTCGATCAGGCTTTTCAGTCTGGGAATATCTCCTCCGGGGATGAACCGCAGTGGCCTGGAATGCCGCTCTGTTTCTGCCTCGCAGAGCGTCCTGATTGCCTCCTGGAGACCGGTCTCCTCCAAGGCTGGCGGACGAAGTTCCGTACACAGCGTCCGGATCTTCTGGTTGACATCACCCAGAGTAGTTGCCGCCCTGCTCGCCAGTCCGGGAGTGTTGGGTCCGGTAGTGTCCATCCGCTCACAAAGCATCCTCGCGGCGGCTATGTCCTGAGCTATGTCATCATGCAGTTCCATTGCTATGGTTCTTCGTATTTCGTCCTCTGACTCGAGTGCCTTCTTCAGGTTTGCCGCAGAGAACTCCTCTTTCAGCTGGCTCTGGCGCAGACGGGCATAAAAGGCTATGGAACCGGAAGTGCCAAGGCTGAACAGGACCCCGGAAAGGAAGATGATAAGATCAAACGCGTCGGTGGTCCGTAGCCTGAGTTCTTCCAGGTAAGTGTCTGCCAGCTTTATGGCCCCGAGCAGCTGGAGGTTCTCTTTTTCAGGTGAGGGCTGATATGCCAGAGCCTCCAGCCAGGCTTGCCAGGCTTGCTCCAGTCTGATTGCCGGATCTTCCTGCCTGGGCAGCCACTGTATGGTTGACAGGTTTTTGAACCGGCTGATGGCCGTATCCATCCTGGCTGTATCTACCATCTGCAAGACTGCAGGAACCTGCAGGGGGCCATCAACCTGCAGGGCTGCAGCGGCTGGATTGGTCAGTGTAGCAATCCTGAGCTCCTGTATGCCTTCATATGTCGTGTCAAACGCATTCTGGAGGCCGATCAGTGCTTCATCCGAGCGCCGGTCAACCATGAATATGGCTGCATAGGTGAACACAAGGATGAGGAAAAACAGAATGCCCAACAGTTCTGTCGGGAAGCGCCTGAACTCCGGTCTATGCATTGGGTCAATGGTAGTCCGACCTGGTGCAGGGAAGCAAGGGTGGTGTCTGCAGGCTATGACATTCCGCGCACAATGCGTTGCTCCGGTGCTTACTTAGGTATATAATCCCCGGACGGTCCCCACGGATCGATCGACTCCCCGAGGAGCCCTTCCGTGAAAATTCTTATGGTTTCCAGTGAGGCTACGCCCTTTGCAAAGTCCGGTGGTCTGGCGGACGCAGTCAGCGCTCTTGCACGGGCACTCCGGAGAACCGGAGCAGATGTCAGGCTTGTCATGCCCAGGTACTACAGTGTGGACAAGGCCGGCCTGAAGGCCCTCCCGGGACCACTGGGTGTCCCGGTTGACCATCGGGAAGAATGGGCCGCGGTCTGGGAAGCCTGCCTTCCGGGCTCCGATATTCCGGTTTATTTTGTGGAGCATGAGGGGTTTTTTGGCAGGGAAGGCATCTATGGCTCCAAGTCCGAGACCGACTACGCCGACAATCCCCGCCGGTTTGCTTTTTTCTCACGCGCAGCTTTCCAGTTGTGCCGTAAATTGGCCTGGTATCCCGATATCCTGCATTCCCATGACTGGCCAGGAGCACTGGTTCCGGTATATCTGCGTTACCTTGAAGCCCAGAGCGAGTTTTCTTCCACGGTTTCGGTGCTTACCATACACAATCTCGGGTACCAGGGCGTATATTCCAAAGAGAACTTCGGGTTTTTCGGTTTGCCCTGGGATCTCTTTCATGGGGCAGGTTTCGAGTTCCACGACTCCATCAACCTGCTCAAGGCCGGCATTTCAAGTGCAGACCGGCTGACCACGGTTTCGCCGACCTACTCACGGGAGATTCAGACAGCAGAGCAGGGTTGCTCTCTTGACGGCCTCCTCCGGGCCCGGAGCGCCAGTCTGGTAGGCATACTCAATGGGGTCGATATAGACGAATGGAACCCTGAAACCGACCAGCTTCTGCCTGCCACCTATTCCGTGTCCGACCTGCAGGGCAAGGCCTTGTGCAAGGAAGCCCTCCAGCGTGAGATGGGCCTGAAGGTGGATGCATCGATACCCATCTTCGGTATGGTTACCCGTCTGACCGACCAGAAGGGCGTGGCCGAACTCTTCGGGCCTACTTATGGCTGTGCCTTCTCCCTGTGCAATGATATGGACCTGCAGTTCGTGATCCTGGGGTCCGGGGAGGCCTGGTGCGAGGCCGAGCTTCAGTCCCTGTCCGGCAGGCTTCCCAATTTCAGGGCCAGGATAGGCTATTCCGAGAAGCTGGCACATCTGATAGAAGCCGGTTCCGATTTTTTCCTGATGCCCAGCCGCTACGAGCCCTGTGGCCTCAACCAGATGTATTCCCTGCGTTATGGCACGCTGCCTATCGTCCGGAGAACCGGTGGCCTTGCCGATACAGTCTCCAATTACGATCAGGATACAGGCAACGGTACCGGTTTCATGTTCGACCTGCTGTCACCCAGGGCTATCTACGATACCGCCGGCTGGGCTGTATGGGCCTGGTACAACCGCAAGGAACACATAGCAGCCATGCGGACCCGTGCCATGCACAAGGTATTCTCCTGGGACAAGGCCGCTGTCGAGTACCTTTCCCTGTATGATGATGCTTTGCTCAATGTGCGCAGGCCCTGAGGGCACTGTTTCTTCATGACAGGTAACCAGTAGCCTGTTTCATGTGTTGCTATGAGTTGTAGTGCTTCGGACACGGTATATGAGAACGGTTTATGAGAGGAACGAAGATGCCCCCTGAACAGAAGGTTTATGATTACAAGCAAGATGCGGTACGCGACTCCATAGTCGGAGCCTTCCGGAAGAGGAAGGGTGAAGCGACCATAGCAGATATAGTGGCTTTCACAGCCCTGCCCAGATATCAGGTGGAGACAGAACTGCCCGCGGTGGCTGATGAGTACGGTGGCCGCCTGAAGGTAACCGATTCAGGGGATATCCTGTATTCCTTCCCCCGGGGTTTTGTGAGCCGTTACCGGGGCTTCGGACCTGCCTTCAAGCGTTTTCTGAAGGCGGCAGGCAAGGTGGTAAGGTCTGTCTCGGCCTTCTTGTTCAAGGTCTGGATCATGGTGATGCTGGTGGGCTATTTTGCCCTGTTCGTGGCCCTTGCCGTGCTGGCCTTGCTGGCTTCCGTGGCTGCCAGCTCGGCGGGCGGTGAAAGAAGCAGCCGGAGCCGTGGCAGGGAAGGTGGCCTGGGCGGTGTCATGTTTGCCACCAGGCTCATAGACATCATCATACGCATCTGGTTCTACAACGAGGTGTTCAAGTCTCCCGGACAGCGGCGCTATGAAACCGACCTGCGGGCCAGAAAGCGCGAAAACCGCCGGCCCCTGTCCAGGGCCATTTTCTCCTTTGTCTTCGGCGAACCTGACCCCAACGCAAAGCATGACGAGGTTCAGAAGAAGGCCTTCCTTGCCCTTGTCCGGGTGAAGAAGGGTGTGATCCTGCTTGAAGACTTCATGTCGATTACCGGCCTGTCCCCTGCGGATGCCGAGACAGCCATAAACCGTTACCTGTACGAGTTCGAAGGCATTCCGGAGGTCAGCGGGAACGGTACGGTGTACTATCGCTTTCCTGGCCTCATGAAGCGGGCCAGATCCGATGAAGCCGGGCTTGCCGATTCACCTATGGCCAAGGTCCGCCCCTTCTCGGCCAACGCACCCAAGGCCAACCGCAGTTATGCCCTGATCAATGGTGTGAACCTGCTGTTCGGTTCGTACTTCCTGTATTGCTCCCTGGCACTTGGCTACAATATGCCTGATGTGGTGGGTGGTGGTACCTATCTGTACTGGTTCGTGCTGAGTTTGCTGGCCCAGGTTGGGCTGAATCCCCTGCTGGTCTCCAGTCTGGTGCTGGGAGTTGTTCCCCTGGTGTTCTCGTTGCTGTTCTGGCTTGTACCGGCCATCCGTGCCGGGCGGCTGAAGGCGGAGAACGAGCGGATCAAGACAGAGAACCTCCGGCGTGTCCTGTATGCCCAGGCAGCAGCCAACCCATCGACCCTGCGGGCTCCCGACCCTTCTGCCTTGCCCGAATCTGCCAGGCCGGCCAATGCCAAGGCAGGGGTAAAGGTCCTGGAGGAACTGGCAGCCTACGAAGGCGGCGAACCCCTGGCCGGCGGTGAGGCCTGGCGTATGGCCGAGCTGGAACGCAAGCTGGCTGATGTTGCCACTGTTCGGGACAGTGTGAACCTTGACGATTACCGCCTTGGCGGCACTGTCTTCGATACCGAATCATGAACAAGACCCGGGCTTCGGGGGTGCTGTTGGCCCTTGTGTCGGCCGCCAGTTTTTCTACACTTGGCCTGTTTGCCAAGCTTATCTATGCCGAAGGCTTCTCGGTACCCCAGACCCTGGCCTGGCGGTTCAGTGTGGCCGCCCTGGTGCTCTGGAGCATTACCATCGCTCGCGGGAGCTGGCGTCGCCCGCTTCATGAATACCGTGATGCCTTTCTTCTCGGACTACTCGGTTTCTCGCCCCAGGCAGGCATGTTCTTCATGACCGTGCGGTATCTGGACCCTGGCCTGGCCACCCTGTTGCTCTATCTGTACCCGTCTTTTGTAGTCATTTTCGGAGCCTTGTTCATGCGGGTGGTCCCCAGGAAAGCCCAGGTATTGGCGGTCATACTGTCCCTCCTGGGGTGCGCCATGACCCTCTGGACCCGTGGCTCCTATCCGCTGATCGGTTATGTCTGGGGGCTGGCTGTAGCTGTCCTGTATGCTGTGTACCTCGTGGCAGGTGAAAAGATCGTGTCCAGGCTAGACCCCTTGTTTGCCACCACCAACCTGATGAGCGCTGCCGCCCTGGTCTACTGGACCATAACCCTTGCAGGCGGCACCGTGAGCATTCCGGGCTCAGCCATCACCATTCTGGGCATATTGGGGCTTGGCACCCTGGCTTCGGTGGTGCCCATCCTGACGCTGTTTGCATCCATACGCCGCATCGGCGCTGCTGATGCTTCCCTGGTATCCACGGTTGAGCCACTGTTCACCATAGTGCTTTCGGCCCTGCTCCTGGGTGAGCGCCTGACAGCCATGCAGCTTTCCGGTGGTGCGGTGATCCTGGGAGCGGTACTGGTGCTGAACATGAAGGCTCCTGCGCCAAGGGTTGTCAGACCCCGGAAGGCCTAGCGTACCAGCTTCCCGGCCTCCTGGAGGCTGTCAGTTCCCAAGACGGGTAGCCAGAGCGGCCGCAAGCTTCCTGAGTTCCCCATCATCGAACTCCGGCGGAACCATCGATGGCAGGCCGTACTGGGGAGAAACCAAGGCACCACCTTCAAGGGCAGCCTTGAAGAAGCCCGCATACTTGTCGGGGGCAACCCGGGGCAGCAGATAGGGTCCGACCCTACAGAAGTACGGCTCCATCCTGCGGTCAAAACGCTTCCACAATTCTTCACCATAAATGCCATCCTGGCTTGCCTTGGCAAGGCTTGCCATTGCTCTGGCGGCCGCGTAGTGCATCATTGCAGGCACCAGGTCGCCTTCTTCCGGTTCAAGCCATGAATTGTCCAGGCCCAGCAGGCAGGCCGGTGCAAGTGGACCGGGGCAGGGGAGGCGGGCCAGAGCAAGTGTGCAGCTCTGAGGTACCGGCGCAAAAGGCCTCAGTTTGACCAGGCCATTGTCGCTGCTGGCTACAGTACCGTCTGCGGTGCCGGAGTCAGCCACGCTGACTGTCTCTACAAGCTCGAGCGTGTCTGCTGTCCGGCCCGAAAGACGGGCAGCTGCCGCAAGAGCCCGTTCTTCGTTCTGGTAGAAACGTACAGCCTTGAAGGCCGGCCAGGCTGCCAGTACGGCTTTTTCAAGCCGGTGTTCATACAGGCCGGGGTAGGGGCGCAAAAGGCCCTTGTCGGAGGCATTGGCCGCGTAGCTGCGTATGGCTCTGCCTGCCGCACCGAGTATATCCCGGCCATCATCAAGCCAGAGGTCAAGAAAACGGCGGCCATCGGCGGCGTAGAGCCGGGGGCCACGGGTTCGCCGTATAGGTGGCAGGAGCCGCAATAAGGTTTCCATGGTCGCTCCTTGTCAATTCAGTGGTGTCCGGGCCTCAGTAGCGGCTCTCAGCTAACTGATCGGCTCAGCGTATGCCCGGCTTCAGTAACTGATCCGCTCCAGCTTTTTGGTGAACTTGGGGAAGAACTGCATGGTGCGCCCTGTCTCGAAGCGCACCGTGACGCAGACGCCAGCCTCCCCGGCAGGGGCGGCCTTGATGACATAGCCCGAGCCGTAGTCATCATGGTAGACCGGTGTGCCGGACTTCCACTTTGCTACCTCGCTGGATGCGCCGAGGTCCACCGTGCCGCCGAAGGAGCGGAACATGGTGGCTGGTATCTCGCCAAGGAAGCGTGAAGGCAGGTAGTCCATTATCCGGCCACGGAACAGGCGCCGTCTGCAGTAGGTAAGGTGCAGCTCGTCCTTGGCCCGGGTCAGGGCCACATAGAACAGCCTGCGCTGCTCTTCCAGGTCGTCGTTGGCATCGTCGTCCCGGGGGAACAGGCCTTGTTCCATGCCCGTTATGATGACCACCGGAAACTCAAGGCCCTTGGTGTTGTGCATGGTTATCAGGGTCACCGCGTCGGCGTGCACATCTCCGGACGACATGGCCCTGTCCAGTTCCACTGCCTCGAGGAAGGACGACAGGCCTTCCTTGGTGGCCGGATAGTCGCTGGCGGCGTTGACCAGTTCGTCAAGGTTGGCCACCTTCTGGGTGCCTGCTATCTCGTCCTGGCTACGGTGGTATTCCAGCAGACCTGATGATTTGACACCGGCTTCCACAATGGTGGACAACTGGGGCGGGTCTGCAGATGCCTCTCCGGCGGTGATGAGTGAGCCAAGCTCCTTCATGAGTCCGGCAAAAGCACTCAGACCAGCTCTGGCCTTGGCAGACCGGGCTGTGGCTTTTGCTGAGGCGGCGACAAGGTCGTCCATGGTGGCCGTTTCGCTGTCCGGATCGGCATAGAAGGCTGATTCCACCACCGCCTCCATGCTGGCTGCGCCTATGCCTCTGGATGGCTTGTTAACCACCCGCCTGAAGGCAACTTCGTCCCGGGGGTTGGACGCCAGGGCCAGTAAGGCCAGGGCATCCTTCACCTCTTCGCGCTCGTAGAAGCGCAGGGCGCCGATGAGCCGGTATGGTACACCGTTGGCCGGCAGGGCCCTCTCGAAGGCCAGTGACTGGGCATTGGTACGGTACAGTATGGCCACATCGGAGAAGTTGCCGCCGGCGCGTACATGCTTGTCTATTATGCGTATGCAGTAGGCTGCTTCCTCGTCGTGGTCCCGCAGAACTGCCAGTACGGGTTTCTCGCCGCCCCTGCGTTCGGCCCTGAGCACCTTGCCCATACGGCCCTCGTTGCGTTCAACCACTTTGCCGGCCAGATCCAGGATGCTCTGGTAGGAGCGGTAGTTGCGTTCAAGCCGTACTATCTCTGTATCCGGGAACTCTTCGGGAAAGCCCAGTATGTTCCGGACCTCGGCTCCCCGGAAGCGGTAGATGCTCTGGTCGTCGTCTCCAACCACACAGACATAGGCACCAGGGCCTGCCAGGGCCTTGAGCAGGCTGAACTGGGCCACATTGGAGTCCTGGTACTCATCCACCAGAATCACCCTGAAACGCGCATGGGTCCGGTCGCGTATGGCCTGGTCGTTTTGCAAAAGACGGACAGGCATGGATATCAGGTCGCCGAAGTCCACATTGCCGGTAGCACGCAGTCTTTGTTCGTATTCCGCATAGCGCCGCCTGAAATCACGTTCGCTGATGCGGGATTCAAGCCCCGGAGCGTCCGGGGCCAGCCCGTAATCCTTGGCTCTGGCTATGGCCGAGGCCAGCCGGGAGGCTTCCTGCCTGGTCAGGTCCGGGAAGGCTGCCTTTACAAGGGTGGTCGAGTCGTCATCGTCGTAGATGGTGAAGTCACGGTCAAGGCCGGCGGCCGCCGCGTTGCGCCTGAGGAACCAGGCTCCGAAGGAATGAAAGGTCCGCAGGTTGGCCCGTTCGCAGGCCGGCTCTATGCTGCAGGCCCGGTCCCGCATTTCCGCAGCGGCCTTGTTGGTAAAGGTAACGGCCAGTATGGACTCGGGAGCATAGCCACGTTCGCGTATCAGCCAGGCAATCTTGGTGGTGATGACCCTGGTCTTGCCCGAACCGGCACCGGCAAGGATCAGCAGATTGCCCCCCTCGTGGGTAACCGCCTGGAGTTGCTCGGGATTGAGGCCCTTCAGGTAGCCAGGCAGTGCAGCATCATGTTCAGTTGGCATCGACTGGTTCTGTTTCAACCGGCATGGTTGCCTTCCGGGACCACCCGGACAGCCTCCAGGTCTACCCCCCTGACGGCGGTGATGCGGACATCAATGCGCTGCCCGGCCATGAGCTGGCTGCCTACCACCACGATGGAACCGTCCACCTCGGGAGCATTCATGTAACCCCGGGCTATGGCCAGGTCTTCGCCCTCTATCTGCTCTTCCACCAGCACGGTCTGCGTGGTGCCGGTGAACCGGGCCAGGGCGGCTTCGGTTATGGGTCGCTGGGCTTCCTCGATGGCTTTTTTTCTGGCTTCCGCGGTTTTTTTTGGAACCCTGCCCTTCATTCCGTAGGCTGGTGTGTCTTCTTCCCGGGAATAGGCAAAGGCACCAAGCCAGTCCAGTCTGGCCCTGTCCTGGAAGTCCCTCAGGGCGGCAAAATCAGCTTCGGTTTCGCCGGGGAAGCCGGCAAGCAAAGTTGAGCGGATGACGGCCTGTGGTACGGCTGACCTGATATCCGACAGCAGGTTCAGGTAGGTGTCGGCACTGCCGCTGCGGTTCATGGCTCTCAGTATGGAAGCCGAGCCGTGCTGGAAGGGCAGGTCGAAGTAGGGGGCTATCCGGGCATCCCGGGCACAGGCGTCCAGTATGGCCATAGGAAAACGGTCGGGGTGAATGTACAGCATGCGCAGCCTGAAATCACCGGAAAGGCCCGATACAGCGCCAAGGAGGTCCGGCAGCAAAGGCCTGCCTGCCCGGTCCAGGCCGTAAGAGCCAAGATCCTGGCCAATCAGGCAGACTTCCCACACACCGGCGCCTATCAGTTCCTCGAATTCCCTGGCCACGTCTTCCGGATCCCTGGATGAAAGGTCTCCGCGGATCAGGGGTATGGCACAGAACGAGCAGCGGTTGGAGCAGCCTTCGGCGATTTTCAGGTAGGCCAGACCGGGGAAGCCGGTAAGCCGTTCACGGCGGGCTGGCGCGTAGGGTTTGATTTCCGGTGCGAGGCTGCGTCGCTGACCGGCAAGGGCTGCGTCGGCTGCACTGCCGATCAGTGAGAGGTCGCCGTTGCCGAAGATGCCATCCGCCTCGGCCAGGTCAGCATCCAGGGCATCGGCATAACGCTGGGAAAGGCAACCTGCCAGCAGGATCCGCTTGTCCGGCCAGGTGGCACGGAAGGCCATGACAGCCTCAAGGGATTCCTTTTTTGCGTCCTCGATGAAGCCGCAACTGTTCACTATGACCAGGCTGGCTTCATCGGGGGTATCGCTCTGCTCCCAGCCTTCCTTGCCCAGCCTGGCGGCTATTTCCTCGGCGTCAACCTGGTTCTTGGCGCAGCCGTGGTTGTCTATGTAGAAACGCTTCATGGCAGCCTCAGTTCAGGTTGAAGACATTGAGGTTCCAGGTACCATCGTCGAGCTGGACCCAGCGTATCTGCTTCACCGCAACCTCGCCGGCCTGTCCAAGTTCGATGTCGGCGCTGGCACCACCGGAGGCCTGTATCGTCAGCTTGCTGGCAGCGGCATTGCTTGTCCAGATCTTGGCTGTGTTGTTCGCCGTCGTGGTAATCTGGTCGCCGCGGTGATAGTAGCGTTCTTCGCGCTCGCCGCGGTCCACCTCATGCCTGAACATGGCATAGTTCCTGAATGTCACATTCACTATGAAGGGGTGGGGGCTCCTGCGGCCCGAGAAGATGATGGCTTCCTGGCTTGCCGGCCTGTCGGGAACAGCCGGTGATGGCTCTGCCTGGCTGGCACCAGCATCCGAGGCCGCCTCCGTAGTCGCGGCTACCGACTCGTTTTCTGCTTGGGCATCGGGGTTCATGAATCGGATCATGGCACCCTTGTCTGCTTCGTTTTTCTGGAAATCAGAGACAAAGACCTGCAGCCTGGCCTGGTCGGTCTTGTCCAGATCGATGGTTATTTCCTCGCCCAGCATGAAGCTCATGGTACCTGCCGGTGTTTCCAGTCCCACCCTCTCCTTGATTGACGCGACCAGGAGGCGGTACGTCTTGTTCCTGGCCTGCACCAGGATGGTATCTCCTTCATACAACCGCTTCTCAAAGCTTGAGCCGTCCATCGTGTACTGTACTGGTTCGATTGCCACGGTTGCAGAATCGGCAGGATCTACCTTTGGTGCATAGGTGGAGAACAGGTAGGCTCCCAGCCCGAGGATTGCTGCCACTCCGATTGCGATGAAAGGCCAGAAGGGCAACTTCCGTGATGGCAGCAGCTTGTCTATGGGAACTGGTTGTTCCTGTATCCGTATACCGCGGAAAGCCTGCAAGAGGCCTGACGCATCCAGTCCCAGATATTCGGCATAATTCCGGAGGAAGCCTACGATATAGGGATCGCCGGGGAATATCGAGAAATTTTCTTCTTCCATGGCGCTCAGGTAGCGTTTTGCTATGTTGGTATCGTCTGCTACCTGGTCAAGGCTCAATCCCCGGGCTTCCCGAGTTGCCCGTAGCTGTTCTCCGATTGCAGTCATGCTGTTTTACCTGCTCCCTTAATTTTCCGTACTGAACAGGAAGTTGTTGTACGTATTCGCCGAAGCCGGCGAATCATACAGGAAGCGCGTGTCGTTAATTCCCTGGTTCACACGGGTGTTTTTGTAATCATAGCTTATGAGATCCCCTGCAAGGGTTACCCCTTCCATCCTGCGGATGAGCATGCTTTCGGGGTCGATCGAGAGTGTTATGGTCCTGAAGCCCTCGGCAACGGTCAGGCGGGAAAGGACCAGCCGGATTACCATTTCATCTTCGGCACCAGGGAGGGGGGTTGGCACCGGTGCCGATTCATAGACCGCTGAATACGAGCGGGTAAGCATGCGCAGGCCCTCACCGCTGGCCGTGGCCGTAGAGGTGGTGGTACCCGTCTGCTGGGTCAGCTTTGCCCTGAGTTCCGGTACATACACGGTAAGCATGTCGCCGTTGTACACGATGACCTGCTCTGCAGGTTCCGAAAAATCGACACGCATGAGGGTAGGTGCCTTGTACACAACCGTGCCTATCATGATTTGCCGCTCGGTGGTCACCGTCAGTTCTGCCTCATAATCCTGGATTTCGGAATATCTGGCTGACAACTGTTTCATGAAGAGGTCAGCGGTGAGTATTTCCTGTGCAAATCCGGAAGCGCTGGCTATCGCAGTCAGTGTCAGGATAAGTGCGAATCGTTTCACGTCGTTAAACCTGCCGTCTATGGGGGATCAGGAGTATAGTACCTGCTCATACGGAAAAGTACAAGTCGCAGGTGGATGATCGGAGCCAGGCTGACCGGCTTCAGTGCCCCTTCGGGGCATGGTTCAGGAAGCTGCGGACTATCCAACGGATGCGATCATCATTGAGGGTGATCTTGCCGCCGCACTTGAGGCAGCAGAAGCGGCCGTCAACGAGTTGCTTCTTGCCGCACGCGACACAGAGTACCGCCCCGCACTCGCTGCAGGAGCCGGCAGGTGCTTCGTCGGGCATTTCCCCCCGGACGATGGTCCGGGGAACCGGAGGCAAAGGCTTGGGTACCGTCCAGCTACGACCGCAGGTGTCGCATGACAGTTCTTCCTGGGTTGCCTGACGGATGGAGGTCCGGATTTTTTCTGCAGCTATGGAATCCACATCGACAAGGCGTGCTGCTGTTTCTTCTGCCCGCTGGTAGTGTTTGCGCATGAGGTAATAGCCTGCCAGCCGCTTCAGTATGTCCGGATTTCCCGGATCAAGCGCAAGGGCGGATGTATACGCCGCCTCTGCCCTGGGTAGATCACCGAATTCCTGTGCTATGTCGCCCATCAGATAGAGCGGCCGGGCCTCCATACTGTATTCCAGTACATGCCGGAGTTCTTCCTGGGCCTCAGGCAGTCTGTCCAGTTCGATGAGTACCGCTGCCAGGTTTGTGCGATACCCGGAAACATCGTTACCGGTTTCTTCCAACTGATCAGCCTTGCCGGCTCTCCGGCTACCCGCTGTCCCTGCCAGGTGTATGGCCTTCCTGTACCAGGCCTCCGCCTCCTCAAGCCTGCCGCACAAGGCCAGCACATTCCCGCCCTGGTTTGCGGCACTGCCGTGCCTGTCAGCCAGTTTTGCCACTGCCGCAAGAGCCTCTTCATAGCGCCCCTGGGCAGCCAGGGCAGCCGAAAGGTTGATGGCCGGCTCGGGGGCCTCAGGCAGGCCTGTTGCGGCTTTCCGGAAACACCCGGCAGCCTCTTCAAGGGAACCGCGTTCCATGGCCAGTTGTCCCGCCAGATTATGGGTCCAGGGGAAACCGGGATCCAGCTCCATGGCTTTTGCCAGCTCCTCTGCCACTTCTGGATCCTGGCCCGGGGTATGGCCAATCCTGCCCATCATCAGTGATTCCGCAAGGCGGAAGTGGTACAGTCCTTCAGACGGATCAAATTCCACCGCAGTGCGGAAAGCCGTAGTAGCCGCCGGCCGCCTGCCTTTTTTTGCCAGCAGCAGACCATACAGGCAGGAAGCAGGCGCGTCGATGGCTCTTTTCCTGGCGAGTCTGGCAAAGATCTTCTCTGCGGCGTCATAATCACCTATCCCGTAGGCTATCCTGCCTTCGAGGGATTCCGTGGCGGCAGGATCGTATTTCAGCTCCTTCAGCCGGCGTGCACAGTCCCTGGCGTCATCCCAGGCAGACTGGTCAAAGAAGCCGTGGGCTGCCTGTATCCAGGCTGCCGCTGCCTGGGACAAATCCCCGGCCTCTTCCCAGGCCCGGGCTGCGTTCCTGGCGTAGATGGGCATGGCAGGATCAAGCTTGACCGCTGTCCCGTAGGCCAGGGCGGCTTCATGCCAGGCGCCGAGCCCGAAACAGGCATGGCCGAGCAGGTTGGACAGCCTGGGACTGGCGGCTGCCAACCCGGCTTCCGCAGTCAGGCCATTGCGAAGGTCTTCCAGGTGGCCCCGCAGATACATGAGGTTGTACCGTTCCTCCCGGGCTTCAGGCAGCTCAGGGTCGATGGACAGGCTGGTTTCGATGGCTTCCTGCGCATCGCCATACATCTCCAGCCTGAGGTAACATTCCGCCCTCAGGAAGGCATCTGCAGCTCTTGATCTACCGTCGTTGCCATCGCTGGTGCGCTGCTTGAGGCGCTGCCGTGAAGTCAGAGCCTCATCAAGCTTCTTCAGGTGGATCAGTGCACCCAGGTAGTCACCATTGGAAAAGAGGCTCCTGGCAAGTCGTCGTCTCTGGTGCACATCGGCTCTTGCGAGCCGTGAGAAACGGTAGAAGGCTACCTCCACCTCGAGGGGCCGTGACTCCATGCTCAGGGACTGCAGTACAGCCACCCCGTTTGCCTGTGCCGCTCCGGCTGGAACCACTGTTTCGACTGGTCCTGCCGACTCCGCCGGTTCGCCACTGCGGGCGGCAAAGGCCAGCATGCCGGCCTCGGTTGTATCATCCTCGGCCTCGAAGGCAAAACGCCCATCGGCGAGGACCAGGTAACGTGAACCTCTGGCCACTACGGAGAGCAGTATACCGTCTTGCATCGAGATCCAGGGGCAGGGCGTCCAGGGCACTATGGTCCTGGGTTCACCATTGAAAAAGACATCCATGCGGAGCCCCTGGTCCGAAGCCAGGATACAGACGAAGGAACCTGCATCGGCCATGCGCACTATGAACCCTGCCGAGGCTGCCGGAGTGCCCGGTGGCAACTGGATCCGGGCGTCCACCGAAAAGTCATGGTACCGGTATGGTTGCACCTCGCTCCAGGCAAAGAGGCCTGGGCGGAACAATTCCAGCCTTGCTGTCCTGTCCACGAAGGTAGTCCGGTACCGATCGTCTGTCTCGGACGAGAACGGCGACGTCGCCTCTGATGACAGATCGGCTGTCCAGGACAATTCCGCGATGGAGCCTGGCGGCGGGGGAGGCGCTGGTTTTGCGAAGAGTCGACGTAGGAAGCGTACCATTGCCGGCATGGTATCCGTCAGCTGTTCCCCTGGGGATGCTCCAGCAGCATGGTTTCGGTGGGACGGTCACACACCTCAGCCGGGCCGTAGTACTGGATGGCGCCAGGGAAGCGGTAACAGGTCTCAACCGCCCAGTCTGCCCGGGCTGCCGCAAAGGTCTTGAACGGCGCTCCGTCCAGTTCTACTAGTGCTTTCTTGATCACCGGCTTGTCGGAACCATGCCTGCGCTCCAGGTTCATCATCATGGTAAGCGGGACGCCCCCTGCTATCCATTTGTCAGCAGTGGCCGTGAGCTTGCGCACCGACGACAGGTAACCAGTCAGTCCACCGGCAATCAGGGCCCAGGCTGAGTATCCCAGGGCGTAGCAGTAGTCGGCATCAAAATTTGACGGGAAGGCGCAGCGGCCTACGTAGCCGAAGAAATGGGCCTGGGAGCTGAAACTGCCCTTGTAGACGCCTTCGGCCTTCAGGGTTGCCAGACGCTTCTCAACCATGGCTATGAGCAGTTTTTCTGTCTCTATGCGGGATACCTGCACGTTTCCGTGGGGATCGCGGTCCATGATCAGCTGGCGCTTGATGTCCACCGGCAGGCTGCTGTACAGGCCGGAGCTGGCCTTGTCCAGACCTGAGGTCACAAAGGCAAAACGGGCCTGATCATCAGCCAGGGCCTTGAACTCCCCGGCGTGGGCTGCCATCAGGTCGTTCAGTTTCGAGATGAGGACCTTGAACTCCGGTATGAACTCGATAAGACCTTCCGGGATGAGGGCCAGGCCGAAATTCATGCCCTTGGCAGCCCTGGCTGTGATGGATGAACACAGTTCCTCGGTAACCTGTTCCAGGGTCATGCCCTTGGCCTCCACTTCCTCGGAGACAAAGGCCACGTTCGGCCGGCACTGCAGGGCGCACTCAAGGGCAATGTGGCTGGCAGACCGGCCCATCAGCTTGATGAAGTGCCAGTATTTCCTGGCGCTGTTGGCGTCACGGCCAATGTTGCCTATGAGTTCCGAGTAGGTCTTGGTGGCAGTATCAAACCCGAAGGATGCCTCTATGTATTCGTTCTTCAGGTCGCCGTCTATGGTCTTGGGAACGCCGATGACCGAGCAGGGCACTCCTTCTGCCAGGAAGTATTCGGACAGCAGGGCGGCGTTCGTGTTGGAATCGTCGCCCCCGATGACCACTACCGCGTCCAGACCCAGTTGCCTGGCGGTGGCCGCGCTCTTTGCAAACTGTTCGGGAGTCTCTATCTTGGTCCGGCCCGAACCGATGATGTCAAAGCCGCCGGTGTTCCGGTATTCGTCTATGATCGACGAATCCAGTCCGGTGACCTTGTTGTCAACCAGGCCTCCGGGGCCGCCTTTGAAGCCGAGCAGCCTGGATTCAGGATTCGCCGCTTTCAGGCCGTCAAACAGGCCTGCTATGACATTGTGGCCGCCCGGGGCCTGGCCCCCTGAAAGGATGACCCCAACGGTCAGCTTCCTGCGCATTTCCGGAGCTGTGCCCGGAACGAAGCGGACCACCGGCTTGCCGTAATTGACAGGGAACAAGGCCTTCAGCTCGGACTGGTCCGCCACCGATCCAGTGGGTTCTCCGAAGCTCAGGCTCACCGTCTCGGGTTTGCCTTTCAGGACGGTGGGTAGCTTGGGCTGGTACGTGTATCGTGCTTTCTGTAGGGGGGAAATATCCATGGTATATGACTCCTTGAACACCGGATGCTGCACCGGCGGCTTCGTATATGTACTGGAGCATAGCGGATAGCTCGATGGTGGGCAAGCGAGGAACTGACCAGGTGCCTGAAATGGCTTTGTACCGGTGACGGGTCGCTGATGGACAGGGATCAGGAGCCGGCAGCGTGCTAGGTGTTGATCTTTTCGGCGTCTTCCCGGCTGATCGGACGCAGGATACGTACGCCGTTTTCGGAGGTCTGAATTATGGTTTCCTTGCCGTCCGGAGTCCTTGAACCCAGTATGAGCACTACGGGATAGCGCGGGTTGTCGGTGTTCACGTCTATCACCTGGCCGATCTTGGCATTGGTGAGCAGGACGTATGAACCTATCGGGTACAGGGAAAGGGAGTACACAAGAGCCTTGATCACCAGGTCATCGTATTGCTTGCCGTCATTCTTCAGTATGTCGACCATGCCGGCATAGCCTTCCCTGGCCTCGCGGTAGGGCCGTGAACTGGTAACGGCATCGTACGAACAGGCAACGGCTATGATCCTGGCATACAGGGATATCTTGTCGCCTCCGAGAGCCCGGGGATAACCTGTCCCGTTCATGCGCTCGTGGTGTTACAGTGCGGCAAGGCAGATGGACAGCGGAAATTGCTTGTCCTTCAGGATGTTGTAACCCAGGATCGGATGAGCCGTGATGGACTTGCGCTCGGTATCGGTCAACTGGCGGCCGGCCATGTACAACTGGGGAGGCAGCCGTACCATGCCTATCTCATGGACCAGCGCCGCAACGCCAAGCTCTATCAGCCTGTGGGGC